>CAKORV010000004.1 GCA_934101625.1 uncultured Bacilli bacterium
ATACTTCATTATTACTTCCTTGATTTTCTACTGTAAATTCTTTTGTTACACTCCATCCTGGACTTATACTTTCACTCGCTAGTGTTGCATCACCCGAATATAACACATATATTCCTTTACTTCTTAAACTTATACTTTTACCTTCACCACTCACTCTTGCTTTAAAGTATGCATAACTTACTCCAATAGTTAATACTAATATACTTACTACCAAATACATAATATATTTTTTATTCTTCATATCTTTCACCACCAAAAAAATATATAGACTTGTGCCTATATATTTAATTTCACGAAAAAACTATGAGAGATAATTAATAAATTACCCCCCCCATAGCAAACAAATGTTGTTATAGTTTGAGTTTTCCAATATTCTCATAGTTTTGTCTTACTCCTCTTTTATTTTATATCTTAATTTTATCAAAATAATTATTTTTCTTCAATATTTTCTTTGTAATTTGATTTATAAAGTTCAACTTCATCATTATTTGTAGGTTTTTCTTTTATATCTAATTTTGGTAAATCATTTTTAGTTGCTAAACCAAAATAATCTAAAAATTCATTAGTTGTTTTATATAGATTAGGTTTACCTATTGAATCATCTTTACCACATTCTTTTATAAATCCTCTAGCTAATAATTTTCTTACTATTTGTACACTAGATACTCCTCTTATTTCATCTATCTTTACTCTTGTTATTGGTTCATTATATGCTATTATTGCTAGAGTTTCTAAACTTGCATTACTTAAATTAAAGTTTCTAGAATTAGTTACTAGTTTTTCATAATATTCTTTATGTTCACTTTTTGTAGTTAGTTTAAATGTATTTCCTAAAAAAGATATTCTTAGTCCCCTTTCAGGACTCTCATAGTCTTTTCTTAAATTAGTTAGTATTTCTTTTACTTCATTATCACTAATATTTAGAACTTCACTTAATTCTTTTATAGTTATACCTTCATCTCCTACTACAAAGAGAATTCCTTCTACTACACTTTTTAAATTCATCTTAATCAACTCTTTCTAGTAATATTGTTCCAAAGTTCATATCTTGTTTTAAAGTTATTTCTTTATTTTTTGCCATTTCTAATACACTTAAAAATGTAACAACAACATATTCTTTAGTTAATTCTTCAAATAAACTTGTAAATTCTACACATTTATTAACTTTTAGAACATTTCTTATTTTAGCAACTCTTTCTTTAACTGACAACTCTTTTTTTGTTATTTTTGTATTTAAAGGTTTAGAATATTCTTTTCTTTGTAATAGTTCTTTTAATGCTTCTAGTAAATCATAAGCTGTTACTGAACCATCATTTTCTATTTTTTCTTCAGTATAATTTTCTCTTCTTTCCGGCATTTTAGTATAGTAATTACTTCTTTTGCTTTCTAAACTTCTAAAGTTTTCTACAGAATTTTTATATTTTTCATATTCTAATAATCTTTGTTTTAATTCTTCTTCTGGATCACTTTCATATTCATCATTATCTTCTTTTGGTGTTTTAGGTAACAGGTATCTACTTTTCATTTCAATTAATTCTGATGCTGTAACTAAGTATTCACTTGCTATGTCTAAATTCATTTCTTCCATTTCTTTTAAGAAGTTAATGTATTGTTCTGTTATATCAACTAATTTAATTTCACTTATTTCCATTTTAGATGATTTTACTAAATGTAATAATAAGTCAAGTGGTCCTTCAAAATCCCCGATTAAAAATTTATTCATTATTCACACGTCCAGTTCATATTTTCTTCACTTAGTTCAATTTGTCTTTTTATTGAACCTTGTTCATATAGTTTTTGATATGTACTTTTACCAATTTTAAATTCATTTAGAGTTATTGTGTATTCTAATGTATTTTCAGTTAAAGTTATATCTTGTAAATTTGTTTTACTTAAATTATCTTTTTCAGTATTAAATAATTTAGTATATTTTTCTTTAGTTACTAAGTCTGGATTATTTGTATCAATTAAAGTAAATGATTTTGTTACTTTATAACTTAGTAATCCATTTTTAGTAAAGTTATATAGTCTTTCATAATCAACTTTTAAATTGCTATCATTTAAAGTGTATTTACATAGTAAAGTATCATTTATTTTATCAAAATCTTTATCTTTTATTATTGTTATTTTAAAGTATTTTGCTTCTTTGTAAATAGTTTCATTTAGGTTTATTTTATAACTTCCTTGAACTTTTCTTTCAAGTTTTGTTATATTTGTAAATTTAACTCTTGTGATTAGTTCTTTATTTGAATTATAAATTTCTATATATAAGTTTAGGCTATCTACATCATTAAATCCTGTTTCTGGTAAGTATGTTACAGATATTTGATTGTTTGTAGATTTTCTAGGACTATAGAATTTTACTCTTTTTGCAGTTATTGAACCTTCTTCTTTGTTTAGTTCTAACATACCATTAATTGTTTTATCATTTACTATTTCATTAACTTTATCAGTATATGAAAATATTGAATCATTTGTAAATATACTTGTTATGGTAGGAAGTAGTAATGCAAATATGATTACTAAAGCTCCTATAATTAAAGCTATTTTAAATTCATTTCTTTGTTCTAGAGTGTTAACTACTTTATCTTCTCCAGTATCTAAATCTACTATTTCAATATCATCTGTTTTATTATTTTTTTTAGTTTTATTAGATTTTTTTAATAGTCCCATGATATCACTCCTTTTATTCTTCAATTAAAGTATATCAAAAAACTAAAGACTTAACAATATCTTTAGTTTAATTTTAATGTTTAGGTCTACTAAATATAGCTACTAAGAATGCCATAATTATGGCTATGCTTAAGCCTCCACTTGATGTACTTAGTATTCCATTTAGTAGTCCAGTCATTCCATCGTTTTTAAATCCTTCATATGCTCCTTTAAAGATAAGATGTCCAAAATTAGTTATAGGTACACTTGCTCCAGCGCCTGCGATGTCTAATAAGTATTCATATATTCCAAAGAATGAAAGAAAAGCACCTGTTATAACTAAGATTGCATTCAAATGTCCTGGAGTAAGATTAGTGTATTCTAATATTAGTTGTCCTAATGCACAAATTATTCCACATACGAGAAAAGCATTTATATATATCATTTTGTCACCTCTATGCTAACAGCATGACTAATACTAGGTATGCTTTCGTTTATGTTTGAACTTAATTTAGAATGTAATGAACCTGAACCTACTATTAGTATTTTTTTATAGTTTTCATTTAATATTTTAGTAAATAATATCATGGGTAAACATAATGGACCACTTCCACCCGCGATAGATTTGCCTACTTCATTTTCAAATAAAATTGCTCCTGCATCTTTTATGTTATTTATTTTTAATTTATATTCTTTCTCTAAATATTCTTTTAATATGTTTATTCCATATATTCCTAAATCTCCAGTTAATATTAAATCATAATAATTTAAGTTTCTTTTTGTATCTTTAAAATGTTCATAAATTGTTCTTGCTACTGCTGGTGTCATAGCGGCTCCCATATTATTTACATCATTATAACCAATATCTGTTACTTTACCTATTGTGTATGATTCTAATTTTATATTGGTTTTTTCATTAGTTAATAAAACACTTACACTCCCTGTTGAAGTGAATGTATTTACTTTCTTTTTTAGTGCACCATATTCTATTGGAAATCTAAATTGTTTTTCACTAGCTAAATTGTGACTACTTACAGTTACAATTATATTTTTATTTTTAAAGTTCGAACCAATGATTAATCCTTCAGTAAATGTTGAGCAAGCACTATAGATACCTAACTCACTTATATCAAAGTTTCTAGATGCAAATGTACTTGCCATTAATTGGTTTTGTAAATCTCCATTTATTAGTAAGTCTATATTTTCAGTTTTTAATTTTTCTTTTTTTAATAAACCTTTTATAGATTTTATTTGATATGTAGATTCTGCTAATTCAAAACACTTTTCATTTAAATAATAATCATTTAATATGAGATCTGGTTTTATATTTTTTATGTATTCATTTCTTCCCAATAATGTAAAACTATTTTTTATGTATGTATTTTCTATATAATTTGTCAACTTATCACTCCCTTAAGTAAAGCTAAAAAGAAACCTGCTACTAAGCCATATAATATTACACTTCCAGTCATTTTAAATATATTACTTCCTATTCCTTTTATCGGTCCTTCTTCCGCATGATCCATGGCACAAGATGTCATAGTATGTGCAAATCCTGTTGTAGGTACTATTAATCCACATTTACAAAAACTAACTATTTTATCAAAATAACCAGTTCCTGTTAGTATTGAACCAATTATTACAAGAGTTATCATTAGGTACATATAAGCTTCACTTACTGGTAAATAAAATTTATACATAAGATATTCTACAAATACTTGACCAAATAGTCCTATTAAACCACCAGTAAGAAATGATACTAATATATTTATAAATTTATTTTCTTTTTTTGAATATTTATCTACTATCTTTTTATATTCTTTTAAATTCAAAATAACTCACCCATTTTTATTATGGATAAGTTGTTTATTTTTATACTTAAGACGCTATTCTAGAATACATCTTTTTTAATATTTTTGTTTCATTTCTTGATACTTGTACTTGACTCATATTAAGAACTTCAGCAGTTTCACTTTGTGTATAGTCTTTAAAGTATCTTAATTCTATAAGTCTTCTTTCTTCATTAGTTAGTTTTTTTAGTTCATCTCTTAGATCTATTAAGTCATCTATTTGTTTTCTAGTATCTTTTCCTGTTATTTGTTCTAATGTAAAGTCATCACTAAGTTTAGTGTCAGTACTTAGTACAAATTCACTCTTTATTATAGTATCACTTAATAAATTAATATCTACATTCATAAATTTACTAACTTCTTCTAAAGTTACATTTCTACCTAATTCATTAGTTAGAAAATCTTTACTTTTTTCATATGCCTTATATAATTTTAAAGTATCAGAGCTTACTTTAATAGTTCTATCATTTTTTATAAATTCTATTATTTCTCCAAGTATATAATTGTAAGCATATGTTGTAAATTTAGTATTCATATTAGAATTAAAATTCCTTTTTGCTTTCATAAGACCTATTACACCTACTTGAAAAAGATCTTCTACTGAATAATATTTACTATATTTGTAACATATTTTATAAATCATATCTTTTGTTTCCATAAGTTCATTATGTGTTATCATAATTTCATCACTCCTAACGCGGTTAATTCATTACTAGTTTCAAAAAAATTATTATTATAATCATATTCCTTAATTATATTTTTTACTTCTTTGTTACTTAAACTACATAAAGTAGTTCTACCATTGTTAGCACGAACAACATCATTTATTTCCATAAGAGCCTCAATTCCTTTCAAATCTATTGCATTAACTTTATCTAAATTAACTACTACATATTTAATTCCATGTTTAAGTATTACTGGTATACATTCTTCAATAAATTCATTAACATTGCTTTTTGTTAAAGTTCCTTCTAGTCTTATGAAGAATATTCCTTTCTTGAACTCCATATCTATTTTGAACATTTTTTTACCTCACACTTAATATAGTTTATTTTATTTAATTTTTATACATAATCGACAAAATTAGATGATTATTTCGTTCGACTTTTTTTGAGTTTTTTTATAAATATGCAAGTTCCAATTATTAGAATTATTATCATTATGGAATAAGTTAGATAATATTCGTTAGAATTCTCTTTTGTATTATCTTTTGTATCATTTACCATCGCAACTGTTGAAGTTGGTTTTTCTATGAATGTTTCCTTAGATGGTTCTTCATTTTCTTCATCTATAGTTGTAAAATTTAATTTACTCATAATTATTTCATCAATTGTTTTGGTTAAATTGTCGTTGTTCACTTCAAATTGATTATTCTCTACATTATTTATTATTCTATATTTTTCTTCATCTTTTATGTATCCTTCTAAATCTTTATAGTAACCTGGTGCATATATTCTTTCATAAGAGTAACATTTATATAATGTATCTTTGTATCTATAAACTATGTTATTAAAAGTGATGTCATCATTAAACATATTATCAAAGTCCATTTTTATTTTATATGTACATAGTCCATCGTCATTACATTCATGAGTTATTATATGATTGTAACTATAGAAAGTATTTAAACTTATATCTTCAGTTAATTTTAATGAGAAATTTATTCCCTTAAAATCTATATCATCTTCATAATATTTTATTACTATGTTAAAATCTCTTAAGTCTTTTGCTTCCTCAAAGTTGAATATCAACTTACTTAAATTTCTAAATGTACATGAAGTATCATCAAGATTATCATATAATTCACTACAGTCAGAGTTTTCTAATGTATAAGGTATAATTTCATTATTATTTGTATAGAAACTTATTTCTGATATATCTATCGTATTAGTATAGTGAATAAAGAAACTATTTATTACAAATTTATTAAATACATATCTATGTATATTCATTTCTTCATTAGATTTATCTATTACTCTTCCTTCTTTTTTTTCTGGTTCATTTAATGAATATTTATAGTCAGTATAAATAAAATCTTTTTTATCAAAATATTCACAAATATTTTCAACATCATTTTCGTAATGGATATCTTTTTCTTTAAGTATATACCATTTATATTCCACCTCCGTTTCTTTTAATTCTTCACAACTTAGTATTTGTATAAAACATATTAATGTTGTGATAAAAAATATTATTTTTTTCATGATTTCTCCTTTCTAGAAGTTTTACCCTTCTACTAGTTATATACGATATTAATTAGGTGTTTCACTTTTATATTTTTAACTTGTCGTAAAGTTTACAGTAAAGTGTTTGCGCATATAAAAAGAGCAATTAAATGCTCTTATGTATGATTAAACTGCTTCAGTTAGTGTTATATAAGCATTTAGTGTGTCTGCTGGTAATGTTACACTTGCTGTATATGCTGATACTCTCATTGTTATTACATCACCTGCATTTAAATTTAGTATTATACTTGAAGATAAGTCTCCTGATTCATCTAATATTGTTAATCTAGTAGAAGCATTTTCTACTCCATTTATGTATAAACTTAGTGCTGAATTTTGACCGGCTGATGCATTAAATCCATAATTTATTAGGTATCTGCCAGATTCATTAACAGTTATACTTTCTCCAGCAACTGTTGCATTTCTAAAACTATTTGAAGTATTAAAAGTAACAAGTTGATTTACTGCACTTAGTGTTTGCGCTGTGGTACTTCTTAGTTGTGCAACTGATGTGTTATCTACTTCATCAAAGCAACAACATCCTAAATTCATATGATTTTGATTATATTCTTGTACTTTACAATATGCTCGCATGTATGAATTGTTCATTTATTCACCCTTCTTTCTGTTTATAATTTTAAATCTATTTATAATTTTATTATATATATTTTTCATGTGCCATCCTTCTAGAAATATTACTATTTCTAGTATATATTATGAATTTATATTTTATTTGTAAGGGCAATAGATAGAAAAAAAGAACTTTATTTAGTTCTTCATATTTGGTTTAAATATTATTTTTATAGCATCATCTTTTCCACTTGTAAGCCTTTCAAATGACTCTTGTGCTTTTTCTAGAGGTACTATATCATCTATATATTTAGTTACATCTAGTTGTTTATCTTTTATTAGTTCAATTGTTCTGTCAAAATCAAATTCACTATACGCAATAGAACCTTTCATTGTTATTTCTCCCATTACAGGTATAACTGTTGGTACTGTTACAGGTGTCATTGATACTCCTACTAAAATTATTGTACCACCATTTTTAGTTAGTAACATGCTTTCAGTTACAGCTCCACTATTACCACAACATTCAATTACTTTATCAAATCCACCATTTGTTTTTTCTTTAAGACTAGGAATAGTTTTTTCATCTAACGCATTATAGTATTCATCTACATAACCATATTTTAGTGATTTTTCTCCACGAGATAGGTTTGTTTCAAGTAGTGTTACATAAGTAGCTCCTTCTTTTTTAGCAAATTCAGCAGCCATAAGTCCAATGATACCACCACCAATTATACACACTTTATCTCCAACCATTATATTTGCAAGTTTTACTGCATGTAAACTAACTGCGGATGGTTCAACCATACAAGCTTCTTCATCTGTTACTTCTTCAGGTAATTTTCTTACCATTTTTGCATGACAACTAGATACTTCTGCATATCCACCACTATAGTCTAAAGATAGACCAACTGCATGTGTCCAAGTATCAGTACAATATTGTGGATTACCACTTTTACAAGCATCACAATTTTCGCAAGGACTTATTGGTAAACCTGTAATTCTATCACCAACACTTAAGTCAGTTCTTTCTCCTGGATCAATAATTGTACCACTAAATTCGTGTCCCATTACTAGCCCATTTGGATTACCCATATCCCAATAATGAATATCAGAACCACATATTCCGCAGGTATTAACTTTAAATATTACTCTTTTACCATCTTTAACTGGTTCTTCTTTTTCTACTATTTCAAGAGTTTTTACTCCTTTTAATTCTACACATTTCATTTATCTTCACCAATATTATGGTAACATTAAAACCTAATTATTACTAATTTATATTGAATTTTTTACACTTAATTAACACTTTTTTTAATTAAAGTTTTAGTTTTTTCATCAAATGCTATATTTTCTATACCAAATAAAGTAGTTTTTATTTCATTTAATAAATTACCTGTATTCATTAGATCTATTTTTTTATTATTTATGTATCTTTGTCTATATTTTTGTTTTTCTTCTTCATCAGTAAATAGTATATCTAAGAATAATTCTAATCTTTCTTTTTCATCTTTAGTTTCAGCTAGAAGTAATGTTTTAGTTTTTATTTCTTTACTTATACATGTATCATTAAGTTTATGTGACATTTCAATTAATCTAGCAAATAATTTTATATTTAATAACAATTCTTCAAAGTTTATTTCTCCATTAGGCATTCTAAATTCTATTGTATTTTTTACTACCCCACCAATGTTTTTTAAATTCATTCCTTTGTACCTACTATTATTTACTTTTTCAAATACATCCTTAATAGAACCATTTAATTCATTTTCGTCAAAAAGTCCTTCATCAACTGCTTTTATATAATTCTTTTTTGTTTTTGAAGCATATCTTTTTACACCTATTCTTTTAATTGTTTTTGCTTTATCACTAATGTAATACAATATATCTTCAGCATTTGTATACAAATAAATTAGCATTAAAAAGTCTTCTCTTCTATTTAAGTAAGAAGCACCAATGTGAATATGTCCGCCACAAGTTTTGTCTGTGTAAAAATTATATTTTTTTAGTAGTTCACATACATTTTTTAAAGTATTTATATCTTCAGGTGTATATCTTATTACTGGACTTGTTATTTCAAATCCTTTTCTTACAGATGAATCTCTTTTTATTTGATAAGATTTAAATATATTTTTTAAACCACGATAGTCTCCTATTTTTTTATTACAACATTCAAGTTCAATACCTATAGTTATATCTTCACTTATTTTTATGCCAGGTAAATCATTTAAATTTTTTGACTCCGTTTGTTCATTTGTTAATAAGAAATCTATCATTTTTTTATCATCTAACATTTGTATTAATTTTATTTTAAGTTCATTATTTTCTACCTTTTTTATAAGATTTAATCTGAATTTTTTTACTTTTATTTCTTTAAATTTGTTTATTATAAAGTCCTCATCTTTAGTTCCAATAACTAAATCTGACCTATAATCACTATATTCTGGAAGTGATGCATAATATTTAATTTTCTCATTATCTTTAAGTAGCAGTATTACATCAACTTTATCTTTTATTTTTTCAAAATTGTTTATATACTCTTCTTTTGATTTTTCACTTAAAGTTTGTATTATTAATTTTCTGTAAAATGAGGAATGTATGAATAAATCCATACACTTTTTTCTTACTCTTTCACTTTGTATAGTTGCGATTATTTTATATACATAAAGTTGGTCTATTTTATCATGACATATTTTTAATATTTGATATTTATATCCATTATTTTCATTAAGTGTTAAAGAATAAATTTTATTTCCATCTATATGTTTTGCGATATCTTTGATTATATTTAGTCTTTCTTGTAAATTAAAGTTTTGTAAATAATAATATAGATTTTGATGTCTTAGTAAATGACAATATTTTCTTTTTTCTTCTTCCGTTAGATATTGAAATATAAAATTTATTTTAATTTCATTTTGATTTATTATTTTTTCTATTAATTCTTCTCTTGTAGTTATTTTTGTTACATCTAAGTCACATATGTTTTTAGCATAATTTATTAATTCTTCCATATTTTCCCCCGTTCAGGGATGTATTATAGTATAGTTTAGTGCTTAAGTCAAATGTTGATAACATTGATATTACCATTAAGTATATCTTTTAAATAGTTAGTCATTCTACCAAAGAAGTTTGTTTTTTTTATGTCTTCTTTTACTATTAAATTATAGTTTACTAAGTTATTGTTGTACTGTAGTGTAAGAGTACCTACTACATCTCCTTTTTTTAATGGTGCGGATACTTCATTTAGATGTATATCATATTTATATTTTATATCTTTAGTGTTTTTATCTAGTATTATATTTGCATCTTTTTCTAGGTAATAATTTACTTGTCTTTTTTTAGCATTGTCAATAAATATTGTACCTAAAGGTTTATCACTTTTTACTAAGGTTTCTTTATAAAAATTACTAAAAGCATATTCCATCATATTTATCGTATCTGTATTTCTGTCTTCTTTTTCTTTTGCATTCATTACTACTGTTATTAATCTCATGTCATTTCTTTTCATTGTACCAGTTAAACAATAACCTGCTTTGTCTGTGAATCCTGTTTTAAGGCCATCAAGGCCACTATAGAATCTTATTAATGAGTTAGTGTTAACAAGCCAGATGCTTTTACCATTTTGATGTGTTATAGTTGTTTCATATGTTCCAGTTATTTCTAATATGTTTTCATGTTTTAGTAATTCACTTGCGATTAAAGCCATGTCTTTAGCAGATGAGTAGTGTCCTTCAGTATCAAGTCCATGTGGATTCATAAAATTGGTATGATTACATCCTAATTCTTTAGCACGCTTATTCATCATATTTACAAAGTTTTCTACAGTTCCACCTATTTTTTCTGCCATTGCGACAGATGCATCATTAGCTGAACCTATACCTATTGATGTTACTAATTCTTTTACTGTACTTTTAGAGTTTTCTTCTAAATATATTTGACTTCCACCCATATTTGCAGCATTTTTACTTATCAATACTTCATCATCATATTTTAAATTTCCTTTATCTATTTCTTCCATTATAAGTAAAAGTGTCATTATTTTTGTCATGGAAGCTGGTGCCATTTCTTTTTCGGCATCTTTTTCAAATAACACTTTATTAGTACTTGCTTCCATTATTATTCCTGCTTCACTATTTAATGTGACTGCACTTGGTTCTTCTTCACATTTATATATTCCCATACATAAAAATAAAGAGATAAACAATACAATTAATTTTTTCATAAACACCTCTTAATAAATGGTATTCTTTTTATTCTTTTAAATTACTAAAAAATGTTTTAATTTATGGTGTTATTTGTTTTAAATTTTAATATTTTACCTTTGTCATCATTATTTGTTAAGTCAGTAGTTTCTTCATCTTTGTTAAATAATATTGATGTTATTATTTTTCTAACATTATTATAATGTACTAAGTCTATATAGCTTACATTAAGAGTATCTTTTAAAAATTCTTCTTCATAATCATTAGCAAAATCATTATTGAACCCTACATATCTATTAATCTTATCAATAACTCCTAATTCTTTTCCTACATAATATAACAAGTCTGTTTCTGTAAACATACAATCATTCTCATTTTCTTCCATGTATTCGTGTACTTTATTGAATATTAAATTATATTTTATTTGTTCATTTATAGCATTATATTTATTCCATTTATTTATTATATCAATTATTTTTTTATAAAAGTCTTTCATTAAATTTATATTTGTACTTAAATAAGAAGCTAACATTGAATCATACATTTCAATAAAATTTAACATATAATTGTTAATACCAACTTTTTTTAATTTTTCTGGATTATTAAATTGTTGATGAAGCATAGTTTCTACACTTATATTATTTTCTTCAAATATTGTATCTATATATTTTTTTGCATAAAAGTCTAATACTATTTTACTTTTATTAAATGTTTCATATATTAGTGCATATCCCATACCAATTTGATTTACTGCATCTTTATCTTCACAGATTAGTTTGCCTCTTTCTATATTAATTCTTTTTGCTGCAAACAATGTATCCCTTTGTACACAATATTTTTTATGTTGTTCCTGATTTTTATTTTCTGTTATTTGACTCATAATAATAATTAATTCCATTATGTTTACTTCATCTTCAGCATTAGTTATGTAAAAGTCAGCTGCAGGACATATAAATTCAATATCATTTTTAAATTTAATAATTAACTTTCTCACAAATGTATAGTCTTTTTTTAATCTTTCAGAACATAAATCATAAATTTTCTTGTCATTAGTTTTTTCAATAACTAGCATCATAAACTCTTTATCATCTTCTAATTCATCTATAGAATAATCTTCTATGTCATCTCCATCAATGTATTTATTAACTAGTTCCATATTATATTTTTTCATTTTTGTCACCTCTTATATTAATTCTTTTATTTTTTTTGACCTCATAGGATGTCTTAATTGTCTTAATGTTTTATTTTCTATTTGTATTATTCTTTCTCTAGAAATTTTTAAATTCTTACTAATTTCTTCTAAAGACCAGCGTGCTTCGTTCATTAGTCCAAATCTTTTTATTAATATGTCTTTTTGTCTATCTTCAAGAGTGTTGTCATTTAATATTAATTCTATAATTTGTTTTCTTGAATATTCATCTAGCCAATTTTCAATTTGATTATTAATAACCACATTATTAATGTCAGTTCTTAAATATTCATAACCATTCGATATGATAATGTATATTAATTTTTTTAGATTTGTTTTTGTGATTTTTAAATCACTATCTTTTAGTTTAAATGATTTAACTATACTTTCAAATAAAATACACACTCTAGATAAATCAATGTGATTATCAGATTTTGATAAAATAAATTCATATTTAGAATTTGATTTAATGTAATTAAGGAAATTATTTAAACTAAATTTTGGAGTATTTTGTTTTAAGTCAATATATTCTATTAATAAATCAATAAAAGCTTTTATATTAAATATAGAATTTTCACTAATAATAATTTTTGTTATGTTTAGTTTATCTGATAATTTGTTATAAAAATCATAATCAAATATTTCTTTAAAACTATTAACTTTTAATAATGTTCCTGAATTTATTTTTTCAATCCATATTTCATTACAAACACTTATGATATCGGACATATCATATGAATAACTATTTAAGTAAAGCAATCTATTGTTTTTTATAAATTCATAAACTACATATAGTGTATTCATTATTAACTCATTTATCTTTTTTCTTTTAATATCTAGATTTTCGATTTTAATTATTTCTAAATATATTTTTTTTGCTTCTTTAAAATTTAATTTAGAATAATTTGATAAAGTGTTATTCCAACTATCTAGTAATTCTTTATTATTCATTTTTATCTTTCCTTATTTTTTTAATTTTTTATTAAAACTTAAAGTTATATTTGAAATACTTGGTTGTCCAGAAATTATTTTATCTTTAATTTCTTCAACTGATTTTAGACCAGTGTAAATATAACCTTTTTGTTCAAGTAAATTGATAAATTCATCAAGTACAACAACATATTCTTTAAAATTTTCATCATAAATACAATCAGGATCTGCATCAAATTTTTCTTTTCCATCTATACAATAAAATCCATTAATTCTTATTGCTACAAGTTTTGGTAAAGGTTTTGTATTAGATTTTATTATAGTATTCGGATCTAAATCTCTTTCCTTTATGACTAAACTAAAGAATGGTACTAGTGTAATTTCATCATATTTAACTTCATTTTTTGAAAAGTATGTAATAATACTTTCATAATATTTTTCTATATTTTCCACTGCACCTAGAGTATCAATTTTTTGTTCTATTTCATATTGTGTTATTTTTTCAGAACCGCTATATGCATTTTCAATATAAACTTTGGTTTCTAATTTTCTTTTTAATTTTTTTAATTCATCTTTATTCATTTTTTTACTCCTTCTATTTAACTAAAATTTTTATTTTTGTTTTTCTTCTACTATTTACTGAACAAAAATAATTATCTTTGTCAGTTTCATAATCAACAGATTGTTCATCATTCATTTTATTTGAAATGTATTCAATTAACTTAATTTTTTCTGTAAAGTCTTCATCATGTATATTTCCGTAGACTCCAATACTTATATCATGTAATTTTGATTCATGGATTTTTATCCAATTTCTAATTTGCATTTCTATGTATGGATTATGAGTAAGTATAATATCTGTATTTGGCTTGATAATTGATTCACTTGTTTGAATCATAGGAAAGTTTCCAACCATAAAAAGTTCACTATTTTCTAAACCTAGAGTCTGTGCATATGGAGAAACTATACAAGTTTTAATTGTTTTAAATGAATCATATTTTCCTTTTCCAACTTCAGTAATTGTTTTTTCATTAAAGTAACCTAATGAAATTAAAAATTGTTCATAGTCATCAATTAATCTTTTGTTAATAACAATCCATTCTATAAATTCTTTATAAAATTTTTGAATTTCATATGGATTAAATGTTAATCCCATAGCATCACAAAATTGTTTATATAAGTTTAATAAATATTTGTTCATAATACCTCCCCTTTAAAAATTTTACTTTTTTTCAAAAGCAGGTAGTATTATACACAAAATTATGATATAATTAAAATACATATTTTTTATATGTAATATAACTTTTAGTTATGTGAGGGGTTAATATGAATATAAATTTAGAATTGTATAAAGTTTTTTATTATGTTGCAAAAAATGAAAGTATAACAAGGACCGCAAATGAATTAAATATTAGTCAGCCTGCGATTAGTAAATCTATAAAAACGCTTGAAGATCAAATTAATGCATCACTTTTTATTAGAA
Organism: uncultured Bacilli bacterium; assembly: GCA_934101625.1. Taxonomy (GTDB): domain Bacteria; phylum Bacillota_I; class Bacilli_A; order RF39; family UBA660; genus CAKOLN01. The sequence goes on from CAKORV010000004.1 coordinate 15,102, forward strand.
AAAGGGATGGTGTAGAGTTAACAGAAGTTGGGAAAACATTATTTAATAAAATTAAAGAAGCTATGGAGTTAATTAATTCTGCGGAAGAGGATGTCAAATCAATTGTTAATTTAGAAAATGGTACATTAAATATAGGCGCTAGTAAAACAATACTTAACGAGTTTTTGATGCCTTATATAAAAGAATTTCATAATGCTTATCCTAATATCAATATTAGAATATTTACTGATAATGCTGATGAATTAATAAAAAAAGAAAAAATTGGACTAGTTGATTTAATTTTTATTAATATGCCACATGATTATCCTAATGATTTTGAATGTATTAATGTAATGGATTTACATGATTGTTTTGTTGCTAATAATTCATTTCTTTATTTAAAAGGGAAAAAAATAATAAAAAATGAGTTGGAAAATTTGCCATTATTGCTTTTAACTAAAGGGACTATTAATAGAATAAGATTAGATGATTATTGCGCACAAAATAATATTAAAATTAAGCCTAAGATGGAATTTAGTAGTAATAGTTTAATAAAGGAATTTACTGAAGCTGGTTTTGGTATAGGGATGCTTACAAGAGAACAGATTAAAAAGGAATTAGATGATAATACATTATTTGAATTAGATATTAATTTGCCATTATCAAAAAAATATTTAGGAATGATTTATGATAGTGCTAGAAAAAATAATGTTATTATTAAAAAGTTTATTGAAAATATAAAAAAATCTTAGTTGTGATCTAAGATTTTTGTCATTTTATTTTATTAGAACTTCTGTCTAATGTAATCTGTTTTATTTGTTCAAGATATTCTCTTAAGTTATATTCAATTTCTTTATTCGTTGAAAATGATTGTGCTATTTTTGTTAGAGAAGTTAGCATTTCTTGGACAGAATATTCTTTTGATAATTCTTCGTCTTTTAAGGATTCAACTCCAGCTACAAAACCACCTTCAGATGGGTTTGAAATACCTGATATTAGATAACGATATTTTTCAAGTGTTTTTAATGTTCCACTATTGTATGGTTTTATTCTTTCTCCAATTGCACTCACATTAGTTTTTGGAATCCATAATCCTTTTTTTCCATCATACATCATTCCTTTAAATGTAAAATCTGATGGAGAATTTTTTGCTTTTAATATTTTTATTGCTTCACTAAAAGGTATATTTGGATTTAGTAATGTTTGATTAATTGCCGATTGTCCAAAAGTAGTTGGAGTTATGGAGATTCTTCTAATATTATCAGTATCTCTAATTAAAAAAGAATTTGGATTAACAGGAGATATTAAAGATGTTGTTTTAAAAAAGTCGCCACGAATAAATGCATTTGTTTTTAATAATATTTTTTCCCAAGGTAACATTTCATAATATGAATTGGAAGATGAGTCATGGTTTAAACCACATTGATTTATAATTTCTTGTTCATGTTCAAGAATACTATTTAATACATCCCATGCACTTCCAATCTTTAAACCTAATAGATCTAAAGTTGCCTGAGGTAAGTTTGGAGCTAAAGTTTTGGAATCGTGTGTACTTGGAATACCTAAAATGTGAGAAATATTTCTTTTTTCAAATTTATAAGGTACTTTTTCTCCATTTGTAAGATTAAGCATTACTGGAACTTCAACTTTATCTGAAAGATAATAACTTTCAAACATTTCATAACATAGTCTCAAATTTATTAATATAGCACTGATAAGGTTTTGTTTTCTTTCATTTGGCATACTTTTAAAACTTCTATAAATTAAGTCTTCAGATGTTGTATTTGGAAAATTGCTAACTAACATATCACTGTCTTTTCTATCAAATCTTATTTCTCCTCTTTCATCAATAAATTTTTTAATTTCTCCACCTGATGTTGCTTTGGCCCAGTTTCTTTCATTTTTTAGTAATGCATATTCACTACTTTTTCCTAACAGTATTTGTCCTTCATATTGTTTATTAAAACCAGTATCAGTTCTCTCATTATGTCTTTGCTGGTGAGTTATATTTTTGCCAGTAGTATTTTCTATTAAATCTATCAAAGCTTTGTCTGACAGGATTAAATTGTTAGCAATTTCTATTTTTTTATTTTCTATATATTCTATAACACTTTTCTTTAATTCTTCGGGTAGTGTGGAAACTTGAAAGTCATTTTCTATTTCTGTAGGATCTTTTGTTATTAATGCTACTAATAAAGGAACTTTGTAAATTGATATGCATGCTATATCTATAAACATTTTTAATTCTGATGGATTGTTTGCTTCATTAAATAATGAATGAATATCATAATTTCTTTTTTCGGTTGCTAATTTTGATGTTTTATTAACTATGATATTTTCTAATTCTCTAATTTTTGTTTGTAGATCCCATGCCTTTTCTAAAATTTCTTTTTTTTGTGTTAATTTTTCTAATTCTAATTTAATTTGCTGTAATTCATGTAAAGTTTGTTCTGTTTGTTCTTGTTCTTTTAGTTTTATATATTTTTCTTTAATTAGTGAAATTTCTTCATCTGTTTTTACTACTTTTTCCAAATATTGATCTTCATTTGTTAAGCCTAGTAAAAACACATATTCCGTTTGCATTTCTTTAAGTTTTTGTGTTAGATTCTTGTATTCTTCTAATTGATGTTTTACTTCTTCTAAATTAAATTCCATAGTACACCTACTTTCAAATTTATTTTATCATATTTTTTGTTATTTAATAAAGTTTTATAAGCATTTTATTGCGTAAATTTACTGAATTTAGAAGATTATTTAATTAATTAGTAGTATAATTATGCATAAGAGAGATTGGAGAATTAAAATATGAAGAGTAAAAAGAATGTGATATTTACAATTTCTATTATATTGTTTTCCATTATGTGTGGAATATTAACAAAAGATTATTTTGTAGGTACAATTACTCTTATGTGTGGCCTTTTGAATGTTTATTATGCTAGTATAGGAAAAGCTTATAATTATATATTTGGTTCATTGTTTTGTTTGCTTAATGCATATATATCTTATAATAATAATTTATTTGGTATTGCAATTATATCGGTTTTAATATTTTTCCCAGCACAAATATATGGTTATTTTAATTGGAATAGTAATAGAAATAATAAAAGCGAAGTTAATGTTAGAAGTTTTACAATTAAGAACTCCATTATAATTATTAGTAGTTGCATTGTTGGTAGTTTATTTCTAGGATACTTATTAACTAAAATTCCTAATCAACAGTTAGCATTTTTAGATTCTAGTAGTAATATTATAAATTTATGTGGTATTATCTTAATGAATTTAAGATTTAAAGAGTGTTGGGTTATTTGGTTATTTAATAATATTTTTGATCTTTCTATATGGATTATTAATGTGATAAATAAGAGTCCTAATTCTTATATGATGTTGATTGTTTCAATTGGTTATTTATTAATTAATGTTTATGGATTAGTAAAATGGGTTAGTTTAGAGAAAAAAATATCTACGTAAAATAACTAAAATTAAAGAGATATTTTATTTAAAAAGTAGTATAATTAGTGTAGGTGGTATCATGAGAAAGAAAAAGAAGGTTAAAGTTAATTTTGGAAATATATTTATTTTATTATTAGTTGTTTGTCTTGGTGTGTTTGGTATTAAAAGTTTATATAAATTTTTAAATAATGATAAAGAAATTAATACTAATAATACTGATACAGGAAAAACTAAGGAAGAAGATGATGTTATTAAAGATAAGCTAACTGAATTAGGTTATTCTAAAGAAGAAAGTAATACTATTAAAAGCAATATGAGTAATGAAGAAATTAATAAGATAGATAAAAAGTATGATTATTTGAGTGAGTTTTCTAAAGTTAAGTATTTTCATATAGAGAATATTGAAAGATATATAGATTATAAGAATAAAAATAGTGATTTAAGTACGGAAGAAATTATTATGAATGTTAATACTGATTTAGACCATGAATATTATACTAATATGAGAGAAGTAAGTGATCCGGATGATTTATTAGTTTTAGTTAACAAGTATCATATGCTTCCTAGTGGAATAGAGCCTAAAAATTTAGTTAACATTGAAGGACAAAGAATGGAGAAAACAGCTGCTGAAGCTATGGAAAATATGGTTAGTCAAATGAGAAATGATGGATTATATATTATTTTACAAAGTGGTTATAGAAGTGAGGATTTGCAAACTAGAATATATAATAGAAATGTAAACGAAAGAGGTAGAGAAAACGCTGATAAGTATTCTGCTAGACCTAATTCGAGTGAACATCAAACTGGTCTTGCGATGGATTTAAGTACAGATGGGACATTAGAGGAATATTTTGAAGATACACCTCAGTTTGAATGGCTACAACAAAATGCTCATAAATATGGTTTTATAATGAGATATCCTAAAGATAAAGTATATATGACTGGATATGAGTATGAACCTTGGCATTATAGATATGTTGGTGTTGAAGTAGCAACTATTATTAAAAATGAAAATCTTACATATGAAGAATATTGTGTTAAATATAGAGGCCTTTATTAAGGTCTTTTCTTTTGTTTAAATGGTCTAAAGTATTTCTTTTTCTTTATAAATATAAAATAAAATATTATTGAAGATATAATTAATCCTAAAAATATTAATCCAATTATAATAAGTTTTAGTTCAAAACTAGTAAATTTTTTATTATCAAATATACTAGTTTTTTTATTTGAAGTATTGTCTTTTAATTCCTTTATTATCTTTATTTTATATGTACTTGAATGTTTTTTATCTCCGCTTATTACTTTAATTGTTACTACATTTTCTTTATTTTTAAGAGATGTATCACCTTTTAAAGTAACTGTTTCTAAGGGTGTATTTGTTTCATAATGTATATTAAGTTTATAATTAGTTTTAATTTTTATTTCATATTCATAAACAAATTCATTAAAATTTATCTCATAATCATTTATAATTAAATTCTTTAAGTTAGAGTTTGTTTTATCATAAGTTATGTTACCTCTTGTTATGTTTAAAGTATATCTTTCTACTTCGGTATCATTTATATATGATATTATTTCTATTACATTTAATCCTTCTTTTAAACTTTTACTACCGGAACCAGTAATTACTTCATTATCATCTTTATCAACCACTATAGTTATTATTTCTATGTTTGATGGTACGAATACATTATATACTTTTGTGTTTTTATTAAATTCAGGTATTAACATATTATTATTTATACTTATATTATTAAGAGCATATAAGTTAAAAATAAAAGAAAAAAAGATAGTTAATAGAAATAATATTTTTTTCATAAGTCTCCTTTATTTTATTACATCTATTATTATATCTTTTTCTTCTTTTTTAATACTTTCTATAGTAAAACATTTTAAAATTTCTTCTTCCATGTTATCAATCTCTTTATCATAAAATACTTCTAGTAATGGTGTACCTTTAGTAACTTTAGTATAAAGTGTACTTTTTAAAGTTATTCCGACATTTAAGTTTATACTATCTTCTTTTTTTATTCTTCCTGCGCCAAGAGATTGTACAAATTTAGCTATGCCTATAGGATCTATATTGTTTATATAACCATCTTTGTCAGAATAAATTATTTTAGTATATTTACTAGATTTCATTTTACCTAGTTTTCCACCTTGGTTTGTTATCCATTCATAAAATTTGTCTTTTGCACTTCCATTATTTAGAGTATCTATTACTAATGCCTTCGCATCTTCAATTGATATGTCTTTTCCAATTGATACCATTTCACTTGCTAGTGATATTACCAAATCTTCTAGTCTTTTTTCTCTTATGCCTGAGAAGAATTCTTGTGCTTCTTTTACTTCTAGGCTGTTACCTACTGAGAATCCAAGTGGAGTATTCATATCAGTTAGTACACATACTACTTTTCTATTAAAGTATTTGCCTATTTCTATCATATATTCAGCAAGTGTTTTTGCACTCTCTATATCTTTCATGAAAGCGCCTTTACCAACTTTTAAATCTATAACTATGAAATGTGCTCCACTGGCAATTTTTTTACTCATTATACTACTAGCAATTAAAGGAATACTTTCTACAGCACCTATTTGGTCACGAAGAGCATATATCTTTTTATCAGCTGGTGCCAGTGAATTTGTTTGACTTATAACACTTACACCTATTTTATTGACATAACTTTCAAATTCTTCATTGGTTAATTTTACTTTATAGCCTGGTATACTTTCTAATTTATCTATTGTACCACCAGTAAATCCTAAACTTCTTCCACTCATTTTAGCAATACCAAGATTTAATGATGCCACGATTGGTGCAATTAAGAATGTTACTTTATCTCCTACTCCACCTGTTGAATGTTTGTCTACTACTACTCTTTTAATATTACTTAAATCTAAAATATCTCCAGTATTTATCATTGCGTCGGTTAAATAAAATGTTTCTTTATAGTTTAAACCATATTCTTTAATAAGTAAAAGTAATTTACCCATGTCATCATCATTTATTTTATCGTTTGTATAATTTTCTACCACATAATTTATTTCATCTTTAGTTAATCTTTTAGTTTTTTCAAACTTACTTATTATATCTTCTATTTTCATACTCTCACCTTTCTTAGGGGATTTTTGCATTAAATTTAAATCTTCTTCACTCATAAAAGTTAATTTATTATTTTTATCTCTTACCAAAACATCCCGTCCTAGTAAATAATCTATTGAAACTTCAAAATAATCAGAAAGTTTTATGAGAATTTCTAATGTAGGAGTTCTTGTTCCTCTTTCATAACAACAAATCGTACTCTTAGTAACACCAAGTATACTACCAAGGCCTTCTTGTGTGACTCCATTTAGTATTCTTAATTTTTTTAATCTATCACTTCTTAGCATATTTCCACCATAATAATTATACTAAATTGATAATATTTTTACAAGAATACTTATATGAAAGATAAAATGTATTTTTGAGGTTAAGGGTTGTAATTCATTTGTAAACATTTATATATTAGAATAAATTATTTGTGAATTAAGAAAGGTAAGAGTATGAAAATAGAAGATAATCTATTTTCATTTAGTTTTCTTCTGTATTTTCGACAGCTTGTATATTTTTATTACTTGATAAAAATGTTACTTTTTCTGCGACTACTTCTGTAATATATTTTGTTTCTCCATCTTTCTCATAACTACTTGATTGAATTCTTCCTTTTATTCCTATTACATCGCCTTTTTTACAATATGCACAAGTATGTTCAGCAATCATATTCCAAAGCACTACTCTAATGAAATCTGTATCATACTCTCCATTAGAGTTTTTAAAACTTCTTGGCACGGCCATTATAACTACTGTTCTTTTATTGTTTTTCTCTGTTAGTATCTCTTCAGGATCTTTTGTAAGTCTTCCAACGAGAACAACGTTATTTAACATGTTATCCCTCCTTTCATGTACACTTTAACACATTAGAAAACATAATACAAATCGCCATTTTTAAAATTTGAAAGTGTTTTTTATATACAAATTTTAAATTTAAAATTAAGTCCTATATAAGGAAAGAAACAAAAATAAAAATTGAAGTCATTTTTTGACCTCAATTTTTAAATTTAGTAAAATTTTATAAATTTACGTATTTTTTTATATTATCAAAATCCTTTAAAGCAAGAATTAATTTATCTATTTCTTCATAGGAGTTGTAAAAATATAAACTAATTCTAACTGTATCTTTGAATTCTGCCTCTTCTTCTAGCATTTTTACACAATGTTTACCACTCCTTACACATATATTTTTAGTGTTTAAATAAAGTCCTAAGTCACCCGATTCTATTCCATCTATATTAATTAACACTATACTTCCTTCACTATTTTCATTATATATTTTTATATATGGAATTGTTTTTAATTCTTTGATTAAATAATGTTTTAAGTATTTTTCTGTTCTTTCTATATTTTCAATACCTATTTTATTTAAATATTTTATAGTTTCACTAAAAGCAATTATTGCACTTACATTAGGTGTTCCTGCTTCAAATCTATAAGGTATATCATCTAATTCAATAGTATTTTCATTATATATCTCGTTCATTCCACCACCATATTTAAATGGTTTCATGTATTTTAGTAATTCATATTTTCCATAAAGTATTCCAAGACCAGTTGGTCCACACATTTTATGTGCTGAGAATGCTAAAAAGTCTATGTCTAAATCTTGTACATCAGTTTTAATATGTGGTACACTTTGAGCACCATCTATAAGTACTAGAATACCTTTTTTATGAGCGTACTTTGTAATTGTTTTTATATCTCTAATATCTCCAATAACATTTGTAACATGTGCGATTGAAATTGCCTTAGTATTTCTAGTAATAGTTTTTTTAATACTTTCCAAACTTAGTTTACCTTCTTTATCTAATGAAGCATATTTTATTTTAAATCCTATTTTTTTGCTTAGTACAAGCCAAGGTAATATGTTTGATGCATGTTCTGATTTGGTTAAGATTACTTCATCATCTTCTCTTAAATATTCTCCAAAGAACCCATTTATAACAAGATTCATACTATCAGTTGTATTACTAGTAAATATTATTTCATCTTTACTCTTTGAATTTATATATTTACTAACTAAATATCTAGACTCATCTATTTCATCATCTACCTTAAAACTTATGTTATAATCTCCACGATGTGAATTAGCTGTATATTTAGTTAAATATTCCATTTCTTTATTTATAACACTTATAGGTTTAAATGTTGTTGCTGCATTATCAAAATATATTATATCTTCATTTTTCATAACAAAATCTTTTTCTATATTCATATTATCACCTACACTGTAATTTATGAATCAATTTACATTTAGTATATGCTAATGATTGATTTTAGTTTAAAATTTTTTTATAATTTTATTAGGTGATGTTTATGAAAGATTGTTTATTTTGTGATATTATTAACGGAAGTTTTTCTTCTTATACTTTATATGAAGATGATATGGTAAAAGTTTTTTTAGATGCATATCCAGATAGTCCTGGGCATACTTTAATTATTCCTAAGAAGCATTTTACTGAATTAGAAGATATAGAAATTGATTATTTAACTCATATCATGGAAATTGCTAAGAAAGTTAAGAAAGCAATGATAGAAAATTTAAATCCAGATAGTGTTATATTAATTCAGAATAATGGAGAAGCTCAGTTTGTAAAGCATTATCATTTGCATTTAATTCCTAAATATAAGAGAAAAGTTGAATTAAGTAGAGAAGAAATATTTGATTTAATGAGAGATAAGATAAAGTAAAAAGTAGCTCGATTGAGTTACTTTTTTCACACATTACTGTAGTTGTGTCATATTACCAACCTACGAAAGCACCAAATATTATTGCTAGTAATATGAATAGAATTAAGATTACGAAGAAACTATTTCCATAGTTATTACCACCGCAACATGGATTAACTTGCTTACAGCAATTGTTCATTTAACACCCCTCCTTTAAATTAGATAAATGCACCTAGTATGATTACTAATAATATAAATAACACTAAAGCAAATGCCGCTCCTGATAAACCATTATTTCCGCATCCACAATTCATAAGACATTCCTCCTTTTTTTATCTTTACACTTTTATTATAAGCAAATTATAAAAATATGTGAGTGCTTATTATTGTGTTTTCTTTATTTTTTTGTTATTATAATTATTGTGGAGGTAATAGTATGAAAAAATTATTTTTGATAGTACTTAGTGCTTTTCTTTTAGTAGGTTGTTCTACTTCTCATTTAGAGAATGGAAAAGAAAGCGTTGTAAAATTTGATGAGGGAGGAATAAGTGCTGAAGACTTATATAATAAGTTAAAAAGTCAATATGGGGTTAGTACTTTATTAGATTTAATAGATGAAGAATTATTATCTAGAGAGTATAAATCTACTGATGATGAAAATACTTATGTTAGAAATGTTGTTTCTTCTTATAAAAAACAATGGGGAGATCAATATTTAACTAATATTCAAAATTATTATGGAGTTAAAGATGAAGATGCTTTTAAAGATATGTTAAGACTTTCTTATAAGAGAAATGAATGGCTTAAAGATTATGCTAAAGATAGTGTTACTGATAAAGAGATTGAAGAATATTATGATTCTGAAGTTGTTGGTGATATGGAACTTAAACATATTTTAATAAAAGTAGATACTTCTAGTACATCTTCTGACAGTGAAAAGACTGAAGCAGAAAAGAAAGCTTTAGAAACTGCTAAGGAAGTTATTAAGAAGTTAAATGATGGTGAAAGTTTTGATGATTTGGCTAAAGAGTATTCTGATGATTCAGCTAATAAAGATAATGGTGGAAGTTTAGGCACAGTTAAGTTTAATGATAATTATGATGCAAGTTTTATGGAAGCTGCTAAAGAATTAAAGACTAATACTTATTCTGATGAACCAGTTAAGAGTCAATATGGTTATCATATTATATTTAAAGTAAGTCAACAAGAAAAGAAAGATTTAGATAGTGTTAAAGATGATATTATTAGTGTTATTAGTGAAGAAAAAATTAATAATGAAACTAATTTTAGTACAAAAGCATTACTTAATTTAAGAGAAAAATATGGTATTAAGATTACTGATTCAGAATTAAAAGATTCATATAATGAAAGATTTGGATTAAACTAAAATAAAAACTTCGGTTTTACTAAGAACTGAAGTTTTCTTTTATTCTAGATTATCAAGCATGTAATTTATTTCTTCTATTTTGTATCCTTTTCTATATAAGTATGATTTAACTTTTTGATATAATTCTTGATCCATATATTTTTTAGAATATTTATTATAAGCTTTTGAATATTCTTTTTTTATGTTTTCGTTATTATTTAAGTTTAAATTATTAAGGTTTTCTTCTATCGAATTATTATCATAGCCTAGGTTATATAAATCTATTTTTAGTTTGTTTTTAATCATATAATTAGATTTATTTTTTAAACTATTTAACTTCTTATTTATTATTTTTTCTATTTTACCATTCCATATATTTTCATTAATTGTATTTAATTTATTATTTATTAGTGTTTCATCTAATTCTAAATCTAAAAGACTTTTCTTTATTTTGTATGGTCCCCAGTTAGTTAGATTAACTTTATCATTAACAAATGCATCTATATATTTTTCTTCATTTAGGTATCCTTCTTTATTAAGTCTATCTAATACTTCATCTATTAGTTTAGTATTAAAATTCTTTTTATTTAAATAGTCTTTTATTTCTTTTGATGTTCTCATTTTAATTTCAATATATGTTAAAGCCATGTTATAGATTTCGTAATATACATTTTCATTCATTACTTTTTCTAAAAGTTCTAGATTTATATTACTCGTTCTTAAAAGATCATTTTTAAGAATTACATCTTCATAAAGTATAAGTTCTGTATTATCTAAAGTTAACTTATACCTTCCTTTACTCATTTTTTTATATCTTACTATTTTCATTGGATTCCTCGATTAATTTATAATAGTTATATAAATCTTCCATAGATGCTTTTATTCTTGGAGTTTCATCATTTAGTTCTTTTAGTCTTCTTAGGTAATAATCACTTGATTTAGTTTTATTAGAAGGTGTAAAAGGTAGTCCATCTTCTATTATACATTGATTTAAAAACATATTTATAGCTACACTTGTATTCATTCCCATTTTTTTAAATAATTTGTCTGCTTTTTCTTTGGTTTCTTTATCAACTCTGAAACTCATATTGATTGTACTCATTGTATCACTCTCCATAAGACAATTATAATACATTACATATATGTTTTCAATATATTTTATTTATTTGATAAATAAAAAAAGATTATTCTTTTATTTTGATTAATCCCTTTTCTAATTCTTCCAAACTTCTACCTATTGGTTTCTTTGATACATATTCTTCTTCTTTCATTTGATAATGGTTATTTAATATCATTTGTTTACTTCTTTCACTTGCAACATGTACTAATTTATATTTAGAGTCCACTATCATTAAAAGACTATCAATTGATGGATATATCATAATATTTTCACTCTCCTCTATAATTAATATACTATGTACTTTTTTTCTTATCAAGTTTTTTCATTTTTCTTGACAATACTTTACAATTTTAAATATTAACCGGACGTTTTTCTAATTTTTAGGTGTTATAACGATTTCTCCATCTTGTATTGAATAAATATTATTGTCTACATGACTAACTATTTCATTATTATCATTAATAAATAATTTAACTCCATTATTTGGATTTAATAATCTAATAATATTACCTTTACTATCTTTATAAAAGTATGATCCTTTTTCATTTTTTCCATAAAACACATCATTTATTGGTGTTGGAATTAAAAAGTCTCCTGTATTGCTTAAAAGTGGAATTACTTCTCCATCATTTATTAATGTGTATAATAAATCATTATCACTAATTAAGTATTTAGTATTTCTATATGGTTCAAGTCTTGTGCCATCTATTGGACTTATTAATGGCATCATCTCTCCACTTGATAGTTCTACATAATATAAGTTATTTTCATTATTGTGTATTATTCTTATTCCTTCATTATTAAATTTATCTAAATCTACTATTACTTCTCCATTCATTTTTCTATCTCTCTCCTTAAACCTTTTAATATTTCTACCATAGCCCATGTATCTTGTTTACAATATTCAACTAAGGCATTTTGTTTTCTTTCTTTTTCTTCTTCAGTCATATTTTTATAATTGGCATATTCAACTAATGCTTGAACTCCATTTTGTACTTCTAAATCTTTGTATGTTAAATTTGTAAATAATGGTAATGTTTTCTTTATTGAGAAGCTTCCACTTTGTTCATTGTTATAATAGTTCATAGTGCCTGATTCTTCTTCACTAAATCCCAAGCTTTTATATAATTCTTTGTTGTTATCTATTATTTCTAGTAGATCTCTTCCACTATCTCTTATAGCCATTAATTCATTTTTATATTCAGGAAATATATTTGCTAGTTCTTTAATCCTTCCTTTTTCAAAATTAACATTCTGCGCTAGCATAGAACCTCCTGTTTTTTGTATTGGTATTTTTTCTACCAATTTTTTTACCATTTCTAGTCTTTCATCTTCATTTGAGCGTGCTAGAAAAACATAGTTGTCAAGTTCTTTATCACAATTATTTGGTGATTTTTCTATATGCAAACTAAATTCAAAAGGGCTTTGATAGTATGGGTGTTCTCCTTTAAATCTTGGCACTGGACAAGGAAATGTTTCAAAATCCAAATGATATATTGGGTATTCTAAACTATTTAGTCCGGCAGTTATTTTATCTTTATTTATATATGTAACATTTCTATCATAACAGTCTCTTTGAATTTTATGATTTTCACTTGTTAACCATTCGTAAGGTATATCATCTAATTTTAAGTATCCATTATTTATTAAGTCATATTTATTATATGTTATACCATCCCATTTAAAACTAACAAATCTTTTATAATTAAAACTTGCATTTTTTTCTGGTACATTTTTAAAACATATTGCTTTAAATTTACATTCTGTATTCTTTTTTAAAGCACATGATACACTTAAATTGCATGGACTAGGATCACTTTCAAATATATTTTTCTCTAAGTTTTGTCTTTCTATATCTATTCTACTTTGATACATTTCTGTTATATCATTTATTTTATATATATCAATTATTCTATTTCCAAATTTATCTGTATTATATACTCTTTTACTATTAACTAGTGTCCCGTCATATTCGTATTCATCATTTAATACTGCAAGATAATAGTTAATTTTCTTGTTTATGTTGTTTTCTTTTAGATAGCCTTCAATTATATATCTTTGTACTGATATATCATACATGTATTTTCCTTCATCAGTAAATCTGTTAAGTAATTTTTCTACTTTATTTGAATAGTTTTTAGATAAACCTGGATTAGATGTTAATGTATAAAAATTATTTATTTTTGTAAATAAAGGATATTTTTCTTTTCCAATGTTATAAAATAGATTTTTATATTTTCTTGATGTAGTTGCCTTTACTTCTATTATGTTTATTTCATTATTAGATTCATTATATATATCAACAAAACATAGGTATTTAATGCCATTTTTGTTAAAGTTAAAACTTTCTTGTTTGTATGTATCTAAACTATATACACTGGTACCTCCAAATAATCTTTCAACTTCTTTTCCGGCAGTTATTTCTACTTCTTTATAGTATTCCATCATTGCATTTAATTGAATATTTATGCTTTCTGTTTTATCAGTTTCTCCATCATCAGATACTTCAAACATCGTGCCAAGCATTTCTTTGTATTTGTCATTTTCTTCTTGTTTTAAATATTCTTCTAAAGACATGTCACTTGATAATTTGTCATTATGTATTTCTTCTAATGCAGGGTATCTTCTACATCTAGTATAATTTATAAAATCTGTTTTAGTTATTGCCATTTTGTATCCTTTCTTTTATTTCATCAATTTAATTATAGCAATTATTTGTTTGAGTGTCAAATGCTTTATTTTGTTTTTATAATATTTTAACTAGTTTTAAAAAATATTATTTACCATATTTTTTAAAAAAGAATCTAAATTCAATTAGACTCTTGCTTTAGTTATTCTTCATTATATTCACTTAAATATTTATCTTTTAACTCAGGATATAAATCAAAAAATATATTAATATCAAAACCATTATGTTGCCACTTGTTTACTTTTGGAATAAGGTCACTATTATCTAATGGTATTTTATTAGGCCTTTCTGGAAATAAATATAATTTTATTTTTTCTTCTTTGTTTAATTTTATTAATTCATCATAAACATTTTCAATGTATTCACATTCTAAAACTTTCTCTTCTTTATCACTTACAACTTCGGCCGACCATCCAGTCAATCCACTTTTGAAATTAGATGCATCCAATTTGTAAATATAACCATCACAATTAAATATTGATTTAAACATTGAAGCCTTTCTTTCAACTAATTCTATTGGATATTCTATTCCATTCCCAGATAAAGAATAAAATAAATCTGAGCCTTTGCTTGATAAAAAGATGGTAGCTATAGCTTTTGATGGTGTAGCATAAACCCATTTTTTCATGTGAGTACCTTGATTAGGTTCAATATACTTTAAATTTGGAATTGAACTTCCATGATACACATAATTCATTTATTTTCTCCTTATATAATATCAAGCTTTTACTTATATATCAATGTTTTTACTTCATTACTTTCTTTATAAAATAATTCTAATCTATTAGATAATTTATGCAAGTGATAACTTAATAGTAATGGACTACTAAATACTCTTTCTTCCTTTTTTATAATTCTAGATACTATTAATTTGTTATTTTTTATTTCATAAACTACATTTATATCTTCTGGTTCATTATTTCTTAAATCACCTGGTTTTATATTAGATAAATCAATACTATATTTTGAAGTTTCTAATAAATCTTTAAAGTTTGATATTTGTCCTATGTAGTAATTATTTATTACTTCCATATTATCATTAGTCTGTTCAATTAAAGAAGCCATTTTTGTATTTTCTGGTACTTTAATACTCTTACCTACTAATTTACTTGTACTTATTACTTTTTCATTTTCATCTAAAAACATTATTGTTAGTTTTAAAAAATCATTTTTTCCAAACATTAGAATTCACCTCCATATATAAGTTTATGAGTATGTAGTTTTAATGATTTACTTTCTTCTCTAAGATAATTATCCATTGGTTCTTTTCTTTTATTAATTTCTTTAAATAATTCATTCCATGCTAGATATAAGTTATAATCTTTAATTTCTGTCATATTAAGAAGTCTATGTGCTTTTTTAGTTAAAAGAGCCCCATTAGAAAGTTCTAGTAAACCTCCATCACATTCTTTTATTATATGATGATATGTTAATACATTTCTAACTGTAATTAAATAGCTCATCCAGTCTAAATCATCTGGTCCATATATTCTTTTCATAGCATCTATAATTACCTTAGTTTCATTATAATATACTTTACCCATAAAACCACCCCAGTAAGATTATATTCTAACATAACAATTTTTATTTTTAAAGTGGAAATTAATGTTTATGAAGTGTTTTTTATATTATAATATGTTTACTTTAATGCATAAGTTTGTTAAAATGAAGAAGGATAATAAAGAAAGGAGGAAATGATGAAGAAAGGTACAATAATCAGTATAGTTACAGTAGTAGTTCTAGTACTCGTTACACTTCTAATAGTTAAAAACTTAGGCGGAAATAATACAGGTTCATTAAAGAGTGAAAGTGATATTAAAACTATGATAAAGAGCATAATCAAGAAAGAAAAAGATAATTTACCTAGTTTAGATATTAATACTATTGATGTTAAAAATAAAGATAATGTTAGTTTATATACTGGATTAAAATCTAATGAAAATGTTGAAGCGTTAGTAGTAGCTGAACCATTAATGTCAAGTCAGGCTTTCTCTATCGCTGTTGTTAAAGTTAATGAAAATGCAAACATTGAAAGTATGAAACAAGAGATGATAGATAATATTAATACTAGCAAATGGATATGTGTTACTGCTGAAAAAGTATATGTTACTAATAGCGGTAATGTTATATTCTTAGTAATGGCTGATGCTGACTGGGCTAGTCTTGTATATAAAGATTTTAAAGAGTATGTAAATAATGATATTGGTAAAGAACTAGAAAAAACTAGTTAATATAGTTTTGGACCTGGTATACCAGTTACAGATTAATATGCACCTTATTGGTGCTTTCTTTTAAGGAGGAATCTTATGTTATTTAATAGTATAACTTTCTTATATTATTTTTTACCTATTACATTAATTATTTATTTTATTACACCTAAAAAATATAAGAACTTAATTCTTTTAATAGCAAGCCTTATATTTTATATATATGGAGAACCTAAGTATATAGTATTAATGTTATTAGATATTTTTATTGCATATATAGGTGGTATTCTAATTGATAAGTATAAAGATAAGAGTATTTTTAGAGTGTTTGTATGTATACCTATTTTACTTTTAATTATATTTAAATATTCAGATTTCTTTATAAGTAATTTTAATAGTCTTTTTAATACTAAGTTAAATCTACTTAATTTGGCTTTACCTATTGGAATATCATTTTATACTTTTCAAATTATTAGTTATTTGGTTGATGTTTATAAAGGCAAGGTTAAATGTCAGAAAAGTTTTATTAAGTTAGCTACTTATGTATCATTGTTTCCTCAGTTAATTGCTGGTCCAATAGTAAGATATGAAACTGTTAATGAAAAACTTGATGATAGAAAACAAAGTTTTAGTGATTTTTCTTATGGTATTAGAAGATTTATTATAGGTTTAGCTAAGAAAGTTTTGCTTGCGAATGAACTTGCTAGATTAGTTAATATATTTAGTTCTACTAGTGAAAAAACATTTATATTTTATTGGTTATTCGCTATATGTTATACTTTAGAAATATATTTGGATTTTTCAGGTTATTCAGATATGGCAATAGGACTTGGAAGAATGTTTGGATTTCATTTTAATGAGAATTTTGATTATCCTTATACATCAAAAAGTATTACTGAGTTTTGGAGAAAATGGCATATGTCTTTGAGTTCTTGGTTTAAAGATTATGTGTATATTCCTTTAGGTGGTAATAGAAATGGTATTAAAAAACAAATTAGAAATATTTTTATAGTTTGGTTACTTACTGGACTATGGCATGGCGCGAGTTGGAATTTTGTTATATGGGGATTATTCTTTGGTGTTATATTAGTAATAGAAAAACTTTGGTTAAAGAAGTTTATCGATAAATTACCTAGTATATTTAAAAGTGTTTATGTTATGGTTTTAGTTATTATTAGTTTTGTTATATTTAATGGAGAAAATGTTATTAGTAATTTAAGTGGTATGTTCTTTATTAACAAAAGTAAATTTGTGGATAGTTATACTTTAATATATTTAAAAAGATATACTTTAGTTATAATTATATCTATAATTAGTTCAATTCCTTTATTAAAAAACTTTATTAATAAACTTAAAGATAATAAAAAATTTAATAAATTAATTAATTTAATTGAACCTATTTATTTGATATTATTATTAATACTTATAACATCATATTTAATAGATAATTCTTATAATCCATTCTTATATTTTAGATTTTAGGAGGTACTATGAAAGATACATTAAAAGATAAGTTAATTACTATTATGTTTTTAGTTATTATTATTGGTTTTATGTTAGTTAATATAATTAAAAAAGATACAGATATTTCTTATTCAGAAAGAAGGCGTTTAGAAAAGTTGCCTACTTTAACATTTAATTCATTAACTAGTGGTACTTTTAGTAGTAAGTTTGATAGTTATGTTACAGATCAATTTGTTAAAAGAGATGATTTTAGAAAGATGAAGATATTTTTAGAGATGAATACTAAAAATAGTTATAATGATTTGTATATTTATAATGGATATATTATTAAAGAAAATTCTAAAGTTAATAAGAGTTCTATAGATAGTTTAAGTAGTAAGATTAATTTAATAAAAGAAAAGTATCCTAATAATAGATATTTTTATATGATTGTACCTGATAAGAATTATTTTGTAGATAGTGATAATTTAAAGTTAGATTATAATGAGTTAATTAGTATTATGAATGATAATCTTAAGGATTTAGAGTATATAGATATTATGAGTATTTTAAGTTTAGAAGATTATTATAAGACTGATACTCATTGGAGACAAGAGAATCTTGTTAAGATAGTTAATAAGATGTCTAAAGAGATGAATTTTAATTTAGATAGTTCTTTTAGTAAAAAGTATTTGAGTGAGTTTAGTGGTGTTTATAGTAGTCAGATATTAAGTGATGAAGTAGATAAGTTATATATTCTTACTAATGATAGTATTATGAATAGTAAAGTATTTAATTATGAGACTAATAATTATACTAGTGTATATGATATGAGTACATTAAATGGACTTGATAAATATGATGTTTATTTGAGTGGTTCTAGTGCATTACTTAAGATTACAAATATGAATATAGATAGTAATAAGAGAGATTTAGTGGTGTTTAGAGATTCTTATGGAAGTAGTTTAATACCTCTTTTGATAGATGGTTTTAATGAAATAACTGTGGTAGATACTAGATATATATCACCTAAATTATTAGATAATTATATAGATTTTAATAATAAAGATATATTATTTATGTATAGCACTCTTTTAATAAATGATAGTGGTACTATTAAGTAGCTATCTTTTATTTTTTTCTAAGTATTTAATGAATATGCTTTTGTTATTAGATTCAGTAAGTAAGTATACTTTCTTTTTACATCTTGTTAACGCTACATAGAATAGTCTTCTTTCTTCACTAAATGGATAAGTATCACTATTATCTAGTAATGAATTAACTAGATTGGAATCTTTAACTTTACTAGGAAAACCCATTAGTTCATCTTTGTTATTTAGAATTACTACATAGTCACTTTGTAATCCCTTTGATTTATGGGCAGTTAGAAATTTTATATCTAAGTCTATTCTTTTATTATATATTATGTCTGTGTCTTTAGTGTATCTATTATATTCTAATGTAAAGTTATTACATTTTCTTAGTATATCTATGTCAAATGTATATCTTCCAAGTAAATATATTTTACTATAGTATGGTAAGTCTTTTAGTTTAGTTTCTAGTTCGTTAAGTCCATTTATTATTTCTATGGGATAAGTATTTGAATTAAATCCAATTATGTTCTTTTTTAATTGATTAGGGTTATGCATTATGAATTTACCTGATATATTTGCTAGAGTGCTTGAAAATCTATATGTGTGCTGTATTCTACTAATAGATGTTGGACCCCAGTATTTAGGAAAGTTTGTTATGAGAGATATATCACTACCAGAAAATCTATATATGCTTTGCCAGTCATCACCTACACAAAATAGTTTATAATAGTTTTGATTTCTCATGGCTAGTAATAATTTATATCTAGACATAGAGATATCTTGATATTCATCTACTATGACATATTTATAGTGATGAATGTATTTGTTAGTTTTAATTAAGTCAGTTGATTTATTAATCATATCATTAAAGTCTATTAAATTATTTTCACTTAAGTAATTGTTATATTTTATATATATTGGTTTTATTAAGTCAAAAATTATTTTAGTTTTATTAGTTATTAAGTTATTTACTTCATCTATAGTATAGTTATTACTTTTTATTAAACTTATTATTGTTTCAAAAGAGTTAGCAATAATCATGTATATATTTTTATTGAAGTTACATAAGTGATACCATATTAAGTTAGTACTTATATTTGTAAGTATTTTTTCTTTATTTATTAAATTTATTAAGTCAGAATAAGAATTGATGTATTTGTTATATTTAGGTAAGAAAAATATGTTTTTGTATGTAAATTTTATTTTGTTTAAGTATAAGTAGTTATAAATATCTATATGTTTTTTATTTATTATTTTATTATCAATAGTTGTATTAGTATAACCACATATATCATTTATTATATAGTTAACAAATTTAAGTAAGTATAGAGTATCATTAAATAGTTCATTTATAAATTTAATTATTAAATTACTTACTTCTCCTGTAAATATGTTAACATTAGTATTTTGTGTTGATTTTATTATTTCTAAACCAAGTTTGTGAAATGTGTATGTATTTATTTCCATATTAGTTTCTTTTTTTACTCTTAATTTCATTTCTTTAGCAGATGCATTAGTAAAAGATAAAAGTAAGATGTCTTCAGGTTTACATTGATTGGTTTTTATTAAGTATTTTATTTTACCTATTATAGTTGTTGTTTTACCACTTCCGGCTCCTGCGATTATTAATGTGTTATCACTTTTACTAAGTATTGAAGATATTTGTTCATTGTCTAAGTAATTACCTTCTATTTTTCCACACAAGTTATTAAATTCTTTTATTTCATTTTCACTAACTATGATGTTATTTTTTTCATGAAAAAAATACTTTAGGAAACCTAAAGTAGATAATTTTTTATATAAATTTTTTATTTTATTAAAAATATTCACTTTATTCACAATTCTCCACACATATATATTATTTTCTTTTTTTCTTTTTCTTTTCAAATTTATTAAGTATTTTAGTTACTTTACTAACAATGTATTCACTTTGACTTACAGCATATCCTTTTCCTAGTGCTTTACCACCTATTGTAAGAGATGCGATTAAAGAGGCCATTAGAAGTGTCACTAAGGTTGTTTTAATATTAAATTTATTAGCAATTTCTAATGCAACTACTAAACCAGCTGACCCACTTATTATGTTACAGATGTCACCTATTACATCATTACAAAATGATGACACTTTATCACTATTAGCTAACATTTTTTTAGCAGTTTTTGCTCCTTTTACTTTCTTGCTTGCCATTGCATGAAAGGCTACTTCTTTACTACTTTGTACAGCAACACCGATTATATCAAAGATTATTCCTAGTAAAATAAATATAAATATGATAATAACTCCAATTATTAAATTGACATTTTCCAATAAAGTGTTAGAACCAAACGAAAATATTAATGTTATTATAAATGATAATATTGTAATTGTTATTATCCATTTTATGTCTCTTTTCATTTTAACTCCCTAAATTTTATGTGGTATTAAAACTGGAAATATTGTGTCTTAGGTCAAGTAGGTTTTCCCCTAATTATACATTTCGTTACCAAAATGCGGTTCCCCTTTAAATAATTAGTTATAGTGTCTCCAACTATACGACTTGATTGCCACTTAGTACACACTTTAATCCAATATTAACAAACAGCCTAGGAATTTTCTTCCAGTTAGTTTATTGGTAGCACTTTTTTGCAGATATAGTTTCATAAGCAGTAAATAATAATTATGCGTCCACTTATATTATTTAGACCTTAATCCCCCGAGTCCACTCAAGGCAGGCTACACTATCCACAGCATGAACCGCAAGATAGGTTTAATCTCATTATGTAATAAGTCCTTCAACTGTTGTGTATAGGCTTACCACATATATGAGTCTCAAAGATAATTGGGTCCTTTCACATATGCCATTATGCTGGCCCAAGAATCCTCTTCCAGCACTCACCCAAAACTGGGCGTAATAAGCAAGCACAAGAAGCTTCACAGATGTGCCCTTTAACGAATTTTTAGGCTCGTCCTCCCAATAAACTAATCAACTAGGATACTGCACCACAATTAAATTATAGCAAATATTCGAGTAAAAGTCCAATAACTATAAATATGATGAGTAATACTAATTAATAATTCATTGCCATTTAAAAAGTGAGATTTCTCTCACTTAGAAATTTCCACAACATCCTTCATTTACATTGCATATTTCGTTTTCTTCACAGCAAGTATAACAAGGACTATAAGTATGTCTATAAATATGATGATTTATTATTCTTGTATTTATTGGACATACATGTGGTACTTCATGCATTATTTCTCTATGAATAACTCTTTCTTGTGGGCATTCATAGATTGGTGCCATTACCATACCAGGCATAGCACTAGTAGCTGCACCTGTACTATAAGAAGTATTAGTTGTAGTAGATTTACTTTCTTTATAAATCTCCTTATTTGCTTCTACTTCATAGCCAGCATACATTCCAGTATTTGTATACACTAGTCTCACTCCTTTTCACTTATATATTATGAAGTGAAACTGGTTTTGGTATGGGTTAATTTATTATTCTATATTCTTTCAATTAAATTATTAAATTGATTCCAACCAATTATTCCGTCTTTTTGCAATCTTCCAACAACTATTCCTGGTGTAACATTTATTTTTTTCGAAAATTCTATAATGTTTTTTTCATTTATTAAGCTTTTTTTAAATGTTTGATATTCTGCACATGGTATAAGTGAATTTTTTGCAAAATTATCTGCTTCTGTTTCAATTAAACTATTTTCACCATTTTCCATATCAATAAAGATTTCTTTTTTTCCATGTTTTAATAAGTGGCCAATTTCATGGAACAAAGTAAACCATAATATGTCATCTTTTTTTCCACGATCACTTATCATTATAATACCTTTTTCTCCATTTAATTTGTATGTTACCCCATTAATATAGGTATTTGGTAAATGTGGTTCAAAAATTAATATTATTCCACATTTGTTTAAAATCTTTTTCATTTTATCATATTGTTCTAAAAATGATTTATTTGCTAGTTTTTTTATTTCTGGTACATATAGTTTTAATTTTTCTAAATCAAATTTTTCACAATCTTCTTTATTGGCTTGTATTTCTCCATATCTAATCCAACAATATAAAGATTCAAAAGAAAAATTATTGTTGGTGCTTTTTCTAAATGCCATTTTTCGTTTTAAATCTGTATCAAAGTTTAAAGAGGCTACAGAAAAAAATTTTCTTAAATTTTTTACTTTTTCAAAAGAGTCTCGCGTTTTTGTAATAAAATCCCATCCTCTCTTAGACATTTCTAAGTACGGTATTTTTTCTAAATATTTTTCTTCTTCTAAAATCGAATCAAAATCTTTTTTTCTTTCTAATGTTTCTTGATAGTTTCTCTCTAAATTATTCCAAAAACTTGCAGGAATATTAAAAACATATTCTAATTTCTGTGCCGTTGATATGGAAATTGGAGCCTTTCCATTTATTATTTCATTAATTGTTTTCTTATTAATTCCAGTTTTTAATGATAAATCTAATTGTGTTATATTTCTACTTTCTAACAATTCTTTTATTGTTTCTCCTGGTGGTATGATATATTCATTAAACTTCCTATTTTTACTCATAATGTTTTGACACCTCCATAATCCTTATTCTTTTTATTTCTTTTAATTCTATTATATTCTTATTATTTTCATTAGATATAAATATTAATCTATAATTTGATGTCACATTAACAGCATAATCATTTTTTCTACTGCCTTTTAATTTATGCCTTCTGAAAGGTTTTTCTATGGGTATATCATTTACACTTTCAAAGGCTTTTAATTCTTTTATTCTTTTTGGTAAATTAATCGCTACTTCTTTACCATATAATTTTTGTAATGTCATTATATTTTCTGTTTCACAAAGATTTTCTATTTTTTTATTTTTGTAAGTAATTTCCATTTTGTTCTCCTTTGTGTAATTTATTGTAGCACACAAAAAAGAAAATGTAAACATTTAATTTACCTGATACGTTAATCAAAATTTAAAATTGTGTTTTTATTAAATTTTATTCATCTCATTTTTAATCCATTCCATTATAACATTTACAATGAAGTCTATTTGTTCATCGTTTAAAACAATATCTTTATTAATGTGATACCATTTTTCCAAGCATCCTCTACAACATGTTGCAGTAGCATGTTCTGCGACAAAGACTGGATGGCCTTTATAAGGAGTTTGTTTTCCATCTTTAACTTTAGTTATATCTTTTAATCTTGTACTTATAAAGTCATAAGCATGAGATTTTATTTTATCTATTCCTTTATCTTTTATATAATTAATATCTTTATCTTTTAAATGAAAACTACTTCTAAATTTTGATTTAGATAAACTATATAAAATATCATTTATATTTTTATTCATAATTAGAAAGGCATTTTCATATTGCCATTAGATAGTTGTTTCATCATTTTTTTCATGTCTTCAAATTGATTAAGTAATCTATTTACTTCTTGTACTGAAGTACCACTACCTTTAGCAATTCTTTCTTTTCTACTTGCTTTTATAATACTAGGATTTTTTCTTTCTTCAGGTGTCATTGATAAAATTATTGCTTCTACTCTACCCATTATTTTAGGATCTATAGTTATGTTATTTAATCCCATTTTTTTAGCACCGGGTAATAATTTTAATAGGTTTTCTAGTGGACCTAGTTTCTTTATTTGTTTCATTTGATTTAAAAAGTCTTCTAAATCAAAGCTACCTTTTTTCATTTTTCTTGCAGTTTCTTTTGCTTCTTCTTCATCTATTATTTCACTTGCTTTTTCTGCGATTGATACTATATCTCCCATACCTAGAATTCTATCAGCTACTCTTACTGGATCAAATTCACTTATTCCATCTAATTTTTCAGAGTCACCTATTAATTTAATTGGTATGTTAGTTAAGTGTCTTAAAGATAAGGCTACACCACCTTTAGTATCTCCATCCATTTTAGTTAGTATGCATCCTGTAAGATTAACTGCATCATTAAATCCAGTTATAACATTTATTGCATCTTGTCCCATCATAGCGTCTATTACAAGTAATACTTCATTTGGATTAGTTTCCTTATAAATATTTTTTAACTCATCCATTAAAGTTTCATCTATTTGAAGACGACCAGCAGTATCTATTAATATATAGTTATAACCATTTTCTTTAGCATATTCTATACCATTTTTAGCTATTTCTACTGGATTACCCTTTCCTTCATCGTAAACTGGAATGTTTAAACTTTTACCAACCGTCTTTAATTGATCAATTGCAGCAGGTCTATAAACATCACATGCAATGAATAATGGGTTCTTTTTATATTTTTTTCTCACTAAAGCGCCAAGTTTACCTACTGTAGTAGTTTTACCACTACCTTGTAGTCCGCACATTAAAACTATAGTGGGATTTTTATCGGTCACTAAAGGACTTTTATCTCCACCTAATAAATTTATTAATTCATTTCTAATAATACTTGCGAACATCTCACCAGGTTTTAAACTTTTTTTAACCTCTTCTCCTAGTGCTTGTTCTTTAACATTATTAACAAATTCTCCTACTATTTTATAGTTAACATCTGCTTCTAACAAAGCTAACCTTATTTCTCTTGTCATATCTTTTATGTTATCTTCAGTTATGACACCATATCCTTTAACTTTTGATATTATATTATCTAATTTATCTCCAAGAAAATCAAACATATTGTACCTCCAGTTATGATTATAGCATATTTTCTTGATATTTTTCATTATTTATATTATAATAGTGATATTTTCTAAGGAGGAAAATGATGAAAGAAGAAAAAATTAAGGAATTTACACCTAGTTTAACTAAAAATTTAGGTAAAGACTATAGTAGTAAAACATTTGAAATTTATGAAATTACAATGAATAGTGAAAAACTAAGAGAGTTTAGACAAGCATATATTGATACATTTAATGGACCTTTAGTTAATAGAATTATATCTTCAAGCCCAGTGTGGTTTAATTATGAAAGAGGTTTATTTGATGCTGATAAGGAATTAAAAGGAAGTTTCTTTGAATTTGGTTTAGCACCTATAAGAAAGATTAAAAAGAGTTATATAGATAATTTTATTGATGTAGCACCTTTAAGAGATCAAGTAAAAGCTGTTAGATTTGAGAAAAAAGATTATTATATCTATACTCCAGTTGATATATCTAAAAAAGGTAGAACATATCAAGTAAGTCCTACTATTATGATTAATGAAGATATATTTAATATGGCTAAGATACAAGCTAGAGATTTTTCTGGTTTAACTCTTAATGATTTAAGTAGATATAGAGATTTCTTTAAAGTTAGTGATGAACCTTATTTAGTTATCACAGAGAATTGGTTAGAAGATTTATATAGAAATGGACATATTACTAAAGAAGAATATTTAAGAAGACTTGGTAAATATGAAGATGAGGTTAGACTAATTAAGACATTAAGATAAATAAAATAGGTAGAATTTAATCTGCCTATTTTATTATGCTTTCTAAATATTCTCTAGTATCTTTGTCTTTTATATTACTTATTGCTTCGTAAAGGTTAAATAATCCTAATTTTTCATCATATTCATTTAGTTTATCAGTAATTGTGTTAATAGTTTTACCTACTAATGATTTAGTTACTGATAGATTTTCTCCTATTTCATTTAAAGATAAGTCTTCAAAATAGTAATACTCGAAATATTCTTTTTGTTTATCTGTTAATAAGTTTTTATAAATATCATATAACTTTATTATTTTTTCTCTTTCTATCATGAAATCATATCCTTATATAAATAGAATGATATTAGAGTTTTAGGATCTGTTATTACTCTATTTTTGATTAGTGTTTCTATTTCTTCTAATTTATAGAATTTTACTTCATCAACATCATCATCTTCTTTTGGATTGGATAATACATTTTTTACTTTTATATAGTATATATTCATTTCGCCATCAGACATATTTTCTATTATTTTATAAGTTAATATTGGTTCATCTGTAATACTTATTATGTTATCTCTAGTAATTCCACATTCTTCTTCTAATTCTTCTATTATAATATCTTTCTTTGATATTTCTTTATCTAATGTTCCACATGGTACTTCTAATGTATCATAACCTATTATTGGTCTATATTGCTTAACTAAAGCCATTTCTCCATTTTCATTAATTACTATACCTGCTGAAGCACCTCTTAATTGAACTTTTGTAAAACTTTCTATTTTACCATTTCTTTCTCTTTCGCATTCATAAATATTAACATATCCCTCATATAAGGTTTTTGTTATTTTCATTTTACCACTCCTTAAATAATCCATATATATAACTTTCTATATCAAAAGGTATCATATCATTTTCTTTTTCTCCTAGTCCAACAAATTTAACAGGTAAGCCTATTTCTTCTTTTACACCAAGTACTATACCACCTTTAGCAGTTCCATCTAATTTAGTTAATATAATTCCTGTTATATTAGTGACTTCTTTAAAATTTTTTGCTTGACTAATTCCATTTTGACCAGTAGATGCATCTATTACAAGTAGTGTTTCATCAGCTGGAGTTCCTTGTTTCTTTTCAATTATTTTATTAATCTTTTCTAATTCTTTCATTAAATTAACTTTATTTTGTAAACGACCAGCAGTATCTATTAAGCATACATCAATATTTTCTTCATTTGCTTTAGTTAATCCTTCATAAACAACAGTTGCAGGATCTGTATCATCTCTTCCATAAAAAGATACACCCAATTTTTCTGCCCACATTTTTAATTGATTAACAGCACCGGCTCTAAAAGTATCTGCACCTATAAACATTACTTTTTTGCCTTCATTTTTCATTCTATAACCTAATTTAGCAATACTAGTTGTTTTACCTACTCCATTAACTCCTACAAATAAAATTGTAGTCATACCATTTTCATTATATTTAATCTTACTTGTTAGTGATTCGCCATTTACATATATTAATAACAATTCATCAACTATAACTTCTTTTAAATATTCAAAGTCAGTAATATTTTCTTCTCTTACTCTTTTCCTTATCTTATTAATAAACTTTTCAGTAACTTTAGTACCTACATCTGCCATAATAAGAATTTCTTCTAATTCATCATAAAATTCATCGCTTATTTTAGTATATTTAATACCAAGTAAATTTAATTTATTTACAAAGTTATCTCTAGTTTTAGTAAGTCCTTCTTCATATTTTTCTACATTAGTATTTTCTTTACTAGAGAATGCTTTTTTTATTTTGTCAAATAATCCCATAACTACCCTCCTTTGTAATTGTATCAAATTATCTAGACTTTTTCAATTTTTTGTAGTATAATTGTTGTATTGATTTTCTTTTATTAGAAATTTAGGAGGAATTTATTATGAAAACACAAGAAAAAGAGACTTTTGTGTTCGCTTTAGGTGGACTAGGTGAAGTCGGTAAAAATATGTATGCAATTATGCATGATGATGAAATTATTATAATTGACTGTGGAGTTATGTTTCCAGAGGATGATTTATTAGGTATAGATTATGTTTTAGCTGATTATAGTTTTTTAAAACAAAATGAAGATAAGGTTAAAGCATTATTTATTACTCATGGGCATGAAGACCATATAGGTGGTATTCCTTATGTACTTAATCATTTGAATATACCTGTTATTTATGCTCCTAAAGTTGCGAGTGAACTTATTAAGAAGAAATTAGATGATAGAAATGTAGTTTATAATAATATTATTATTTTAAATGAAGATATGAAACCTAAGTTTAAACACTTTCAAGTTGAGTTTTTTAGAACTACACACTCTATACCAGATAGCTATGGAATAAGTATTATGACACCTAATGGAAGAGTTGTTACTACAGGAGACTTTAAGTTTGATTTGACTCCTATTGGGCCAATGGCTAATTTAGGTAAGATGGCTAGTTTAGGAGAACAAGGGGTTAAGTTACTTTTATCTGATTCTACTAATGCTTTGATACCTGGTTTTTCTACTAGTGAAAGTGATGTAGATGAGGCTTTAAGTGATATTATTAGAAGTTGTACAGGAAGAATTATTCTTGCGACATTTGCATCTAATATTTATAGATTAATTCATATTATTGAGACTTGTAAGAAAAATAATAGAAAGATATGTCCTTTTGGTAGAAGTATGCTTAATAGTATAGAGATTGCTAAAAGTTGTGGTCTTATTAAAGATAAAGATGTTATTATTACTACTGATGAGATGAAGAAAACTAAACCTGAACATTTATGTTTATTGGTTACTGGTAGTCAAGGTGAACCACTAGCGGCTTTAAGTAGAATAGCTAATGGAGTTGACGCTAATATTACTTTAATGAAAGATGATACTGTTATTTTTTCTTCTTCACCTATTCCTGGTAATGCAATGAGTATTAATAGAGTTATTAATAAATTGTATTTGA
Source organism: uncultured Bacilli bacterium (assembly GCA_934101625.1). GTDB lineage: Bacteria > Bacillota_I > Bacilli_A > RF39 > UBA660 > CAKOLN01. The sequence continues at coordinate 44,568 of CAKORV010000004.1, forward strand.
AAGGAGCTAAAGTATATACTACTTCAAATGATGTTGATATTCATACAAGTGGACATGCTAAACAAGATGAATTAAAGTTATTGTTAAGACTTATTAAACCTGAATATTTTATGCCTGCTCATGGAGAATATAGAATGCTTCAAAGTCATGCTAATTTAGCTATTGAATGTGGTATGCCTAAAGATCATACATTTATTTTAAAAAATGGTGATATGCTTGCTTTATCAAAAGATGGTGTTAGAGTTGCTGGAAGTATACCTATTAATGATATCTATGTAGATGGTAAGAGAATTGGTGATATTGGTACAAGTGTTATTAGAGATAGAAAGATAATGAGTACTGATGGAGTACTTGCAGTTATATTGAATATTGATATGGACAAAAAAGAATTAACTTTAGAACCAAATATTACTACTAGAGGTTTTGTAGTTGTTAATGATAATAGTGAATTATTAATTAATTTACAAAGAAAAGTTAAGGCAATTGCATTAACAGAATTAAATAAATATAACTTTAGTATAATTGATTTAAAGAATAGAATTATATTAGATTTAAATGCATATATTATTGAACAAACTGGTAGAAGACCAATTATTATACCAATGATATTAGAAACAAAAAATACTAGAAATAACTTCTAGTTTTTTTTATTTGCTACAACTATTTTCATCTATCTCATATGGACTTTCTGGTGTACCAATACCTGATTTAACTTTGGCACATTTTGAGATTGAGATAACTGGTCTAACCTCAAGAAAACTGTACACATCGTAATTGTAGTAATCCAAGCGACCAGGAACATTAGAAGCATTGATGAAAAACACGTACGATTTAGAATCAGCCCAGGACCCAAAAGAAAGTAACCACCATAACTTATATTTTAGTATAAAATCACTTGTGCCAATATATTTAAATCCACGAAAAAACTATGAGAATTAAATTTCACTACTTTATAGTTTTAATTATTTAATATCTCATAGTTCAACTCCCTTACCCTATATTTTAATTCTATCAAAATATAAAGTAAAATTCAATTAATTCTTATAATTTCTAGTTATATTTATAAAACCCAATCCCAGTACTTTCACCTAACCTACCTTCATCAATATATTGTTTCAATAGCTTAGCCATACCCTTAAAATTGTAAGGTGCTAAAAAAGAAGGTGTTTTAACATACATATTAACTATTTCATATGCAGTCTTAAGTCCAACAGTATCTAATATTCTAAAAGGTCCTTTAGGTGAACCAGTACCTTTAGTCCAAGCTTCATCTATACTTTTAAAATCACTTACTCCATTGACATATAAATCCAAGGCTGAAAACAAAAGTGGAATTAACATAGAATTAAGTAAGTAACCACTTTTTTCTTTAAGTAAAGGAAGCGGTATCATTCTAATTTCTTTAGAAAATTCTATTACTTTATTAAAACTATCATCACTAGTTTTATCATGTTTCATAACTTCCACTATATTATTTTTCCAAATAGTATTCGCAAAATGTAAACTTAAAAACTTATCACTTCTTCCAGTATAGTTTCTTAATTTACTTGGTAATATAGTAGAAGAATTAGTAACTAAAATAGTCTTCTCTTCTAATAACTTACTCATTTTAATAAATAAATCTTTCTTAGTATTAATATCTTCTGTCATAGATTCTATAACTAAATCAGCATCTTTTAAAGCTTCTTTCATATCTAATTCTATTCTAATATTAACAAAAGCATCTTCTACTTTCTTTAAGCATTCATCTTTATTAAAATTATCTACATCACTTATACCATTACACCAATTATTTATAGATCTATCCATTTCTTCAATAGCTTCTATATAACAAGATTTAATATGTTCTAATTTAGGTGTAGTTCTACCTATACTTTCTTTACTTCTTAACCAAATAGTAACTTTCTTTCCAGAGTATGCACTTTGAAAAGCTATTTGACTACCTAAAACTCCACCGCCTATAATAGTTATATTATTCATAATACCTCCTATAATTCTATTAATTCATATTGAATACTTCCAACACCCAATTCTTGAGCACTATCTATAATATGAACACCATTTCTAGATTCAATTCTTTCTACTAAATGATCTCTTCCTGGATCATTACTATTATATACTAAATCAATACAAGCTTTATCTAGAGCTACAGGATCCACACTAGCAAGTATTCCAATATCTTTCATACAAGGATCTTCTGCTACTGCACAGCAATCACAATCAACACTCATATTACACATTATATTTATATAAGCAATATTATCTTTAAATAAATTAGTTATACTAGAAGCAGCATCAGCCATTGATTCCAAAAACTTATCTTGTTCTACATGAAACATATCTTCATAACTACCATTTTCTTTTCCTACACAATGAATATATCTCTTACCATAACTTGATGCACATCCGATTGAAAGTTGCTTTAAAGCCCCTCCAAATCCTCCCATAGGATGTCCTTTAAAATGTGATAAAACTAACATAGAATCATAATTCTTAATATGACTTCCTACATAATTCTTTTTAATTACCTTACCATTAGGAATATCTAAACAAATATCTCCTTCACTATCCATAATATCAACATTAAAGTATTTACTCCAACCATGTTTATCCATTAATTCCTTATGTTTATCTGTAGTATTTCTAGCCCCTTCATAAGCAGTATTACACTCGACTACAGTACCATTAACTTTCTCTATAATTGGTACTAAAAATTCTGGTCTCAAATAATTTTGATTACCGTCTTCTCCAGAATGAACTTTAACAGCTACATTTCCCTTTAATTCTTTATTTAATTCTTCATAGATTCTTACTACATTCTCTTTAGTAATATTCTTAATAAAATAAACCTTGCTTATCTTTATCATCTCCTACATATATTATAACAAAAATGAAGAATATTATCTACTCTTCACTTCACTCGATATACCTTTTCCAGTATTCGGATATACAAAATTAGATATAAATAAATCAACCAGGAATACACTTATTAATATTGTACACAATACTTTCTTAAACTTATCATTTATTTTTTTATAGAAATTATCTAATATAGGCGCAAAGATATATGTAAATCCAACTCCACCCAATCCAAATACAATAAGTCCTTCTAAACATACTCTTCCTTTAATATTTATAAAATACCCACTATAATTCCAATATCTCATATGTATAAAGGTTTCAAGTACCCATCCAAAAAAGTATTCTACTATACCACATAATATAAAAGATGCCACAAAAAGTTTAAAAGGATTATTATAATATTTCTTTAATAACAAAAGTATTAACACACCACCTATTCCATAAATAGGTATCCAAGGTCCATGCATCGTACCACGATTAACAAATACTCCATCATTTATCAAATGTAAACTAACTTCCCATATCCAACCTACAAAACTAAATGTAAAGAAGAATAATATATAACTTATTAAAGAATATTCTTTTCTTTCACCAACTTTAATAGTAAACTTACTCCACACATCAGGATAAACACTAAGATTATCTTTATTTTCATAAAGTAATTTATCATTTAATAATTCACTCTTATAATCTTTCCTTAATCTATTAAATACTTCTAAATATATACTTTCTCTATAAACATTAGTATAAAATATATTTAATAAATCAAAAGTTACTATACCAAGTAATCTCCATAATAATATAGATATATCTAACTTAAACATATCCCACTTGTACCCATAAGTCATATCTTTACTAATTCTAAAAGCATCTTTTAATTTAATATTAGGATTTTCAGCTAAGATATACTCAATCATCATATATTCATACTTTTTAATAAAATATCCAACTATTGTTAAACTCCATAATGTTAAATAAATATCTCTAACAAATAATATCCAAGATATACTAAACATCTTCTTTTTCTTATATGGATAAATAACTCTCTCCATTTTAGTCTTATTATAAGTATTCTCTTCTAAAAAATATCTTTTCTTACCCACTACTAAAGGTTTTAATATAAAATTCTTAATAAAATATAAAACAATTGTAGATAAAAATATAATAACTGCAGAAGATAACCTACCACCAAGTATCTTATTTACACCATTTAACAATGTAAATATAAGACTCTTTGTTTCAGTTAATTCATTAATAAAAAGAGAAAGTACACCCTTAGTATATCTTTTAGATATTTCTTCTTCTATTTTCTTTTCTTTATTAGTTTTATCTAGAAGTTCATCTAAAATCTCAGTATTAGTTTTAATATCATACTTATTAATTAAATCTATATTTGCTTTATTAGTTAAATCTACATCTAATATATTAGTATAAGTAACTTTACCATATACTAGTAATGAACATAAAAACACAATTAATACTTTCTTAAAATAATTTCTTTTTACATTCTTTCTTGCTTCTTTTTTAATACTCTTTATATCCATACTACCACCACTAAGAATATTATATAGAAAAAGTAGAACTTAATCAATTTTAAATTCTACTGAAAAATATTTATGACTTTCACAAAATTCACCAACACATACATCTTTTACTATTCTATAGTATCCCTTATCTAATGGTCCATATAATTCTTTCCAATTCATATGAAATACTAATTTATTATTTCTATCAACAAAGTATGCTGGCTCATTAAATGCACAATTATCACATACTATTTCTAATGGTTTCCATTCATCATTTTCTTTTTTATCTATTCTATAATATAAACCAAATCCATTTTTTTCTTTATTTAAATCTGTGATTATTACACTAGCGCCCTCTTTAGTTAAGGTGCCATCCATTATCTCCATACTAACATTATCTACTTCATTTAACTCTCCATTACTTTCATATTTTTCATTAACAATAATATCTTCATTTATATCTTCTTCTGCTAATTTAATATCTATAATAGTTGCATATTCAAATAAATTAGTTATTGTATCTTCAAACTCATCAAAAGCCAAAAACGAAAACTCATAAGTCTTACCAACAACTAAATTATTAGTAATATTAAGTAAAACATAATCTGACTCTCCATTACTTTGAACTAATTGTACTTTGCTAAATTCTCTATCATCACTTATAGAAGCACTACTTACATAGTATGTTCTTTTAAAACTCTTATCTTTATTTTCACTTCGTCCACAATATTTACCATTTAAATTATTAATCATATCATCTAACCCAATATAAACATCTTTATTATCATCTAAAGTTTTACATATCGCTATTTGATATCTTTCATTTCCATATATAGAAGTCCCACCATCATAAAGAAATTCACTAGTAGTATTCCCTAAATTTACTTGACTATCTAAATATTCATTAATTTTAGTTAAACTCGTTTGTCCATGTCTTAAACTAGATTCTAATTCATAACACTTTCCATTTACATCACATAAACTAACTCCAGTAATACCATAATAGTAATAATCTCTATCATCATAAGTAAACTTCTTAATAGTTTTAAAACCTTTATCAGGATCATCTGCATCTAATATAATACTATAAATATCTATCTTAGGATAAATACTCTTATAACTCCAAAAGATTAATGTAAACACAAACACTATAGATATTCCTAATACATAAATAAACCTTCTTTTATTATTTTTATTAGTTTTTAACACTTTAATCAAAGATTCATTATTCTTACTTATAACTTTATCTTTAGAAATATCTTCTCCATTTATTAGTTCATTAACTGTAATATCAAGAGTCTCACAAATATTATTAAATAAACTTACATCAGGTACTCTTCTACCATTTTCCCAATTAGATATTGCACGATCAGTAACCCCAATAATCTTAGCCATCTCTACTTGAGTTAATCCTTTTTCTTTTCTCTTTTTAGATAAATATTTACCAATTTTTGTCTGATTCATTATCTCACCCTTCCATAATAATTATAAAAAAAATTAAAGAAAAAGTATACAAACTAAGTGTGGAGTTTTAGTTTAATATACTTCATCTATTATAAAATCAACAAATTTATTTCTTTTATGTATTAAATAACCTTTAGTATTCTTTTTATATTTATTATATACTGAATATCTTACACTAAAATGTTTTACCTGATTATGATATTCAAAATACAATAAATAATTTTCATGCATTACATTATTACTATCTATAATACTCTCTATCTTTTTATTAACTAGCTTAGCTTCAACTTTTTCTTCTGGTGCTTTCATATCTAATATATGATTACCTATAACAAAAGCAAAACAAATAATAACTATAATTAAAAATATTTGCATTTATTCCTCGATTGTCATTAAATAGAAGAAACCATTTTCATCATAATCAACAATTACTTCATACTTTTTATTTTCATCAATACTTTTTTTCATATTTATTATTTCAGTTGAATCACTAGTTTTAATATCATTATAAACAACTGTTATAATGTGATTTTTATTAGTCTTATTACTATCAACTATATCATCCAAATAATCTTTAACCCAATACCCACTTTTAGTACCATTATAATTTATAAAGTTATTATTAAATTTAGTTACTTCCCATTCTTTATC
>CAKORV010000005.1 GCA_934101625.1 uncultured Bacilli bacterium
TTTTCTATCTGTACTATCAAAATCACTATATATTTTACTTAAATCATTTATAAGATTAGTCTTAGTTGATGTATCAACCATATCTGCATTTAATAAACTAAAACTAAATATCACTAATAAACTAAAAATATATTTAATAAACTTTTTCATATAACACCCTCTTATCATCTATTCTAATATAATTTTACTATTTAAAAAAAACTAAGTCAAGAACAACCTAAATATTAGAAACTAATTATAAGAAAATTTAAATTCATTTCATTTTTCCCTTAATTCAACTTTATCACATAGTATATATGTTTGTCAATAACTTGTTTGTTTTTTTATAAAATAAAAAAGTCTAAGTATCACTTAAACTCTTCTATACATATACTAAATTAGGAGTCTATATGAATAAATTTAATGAAATTAAAAATTTATATAAAACTAATAAGAAGTTATTCAACACTATACTTCTAATAGTTAACATTGTTTTAATATTTTGGCAATCAATATTTTCGTTAATATCTCCATCAAGATCAAATGTATTTTTACTTTTAATACTTATAACATCTTTACTTTATCAAATAATTAAAGATGGTTCTTAATAAAATCATTAGTTCTATACATATAATCTATAAATAATTTAGTATTTCTTACATTATTAAATTCATTATCAGTTTTTTCTAACTTTTTAGGCATACTTATCATTATAAAAAATAGTTTTAATTCTTCTTTAGTTAATTTAAAAGTATCATTATACACTTTAAACATAGACTTAAAATCTATGTTTTTATATTCATTTTTGTATAATTTATATATATCTAAGACGGGTGTATCAACCATATAATTTTCCCAACCTGTAAGTAAATCCTTATCACTTCTTAAAAAATTATCTTTTCTCAAATTATTATGCACTACACTAACTCTTTCTTTAGTTTTATCTTTAACTAAGTTATACCAAGCATTAAGTTCTTTTTCTATGTAAAACAAACTAGAATTAACTATAGAATAATTTCTAACAAATAAATAATTACTTGGAGACATATATGTTTCAATATCAGCCTCACTTATATACTTTTCATAATAGTCTTTTAAATAGTCTATATTATCTATTAAAGTATTATAAATATCTTTATATTTAAGTCTACTTACATCATTATAATATGTTGTTTTATAGTGTAAATCAGCAATTGTTCTAATAAAGTCTTCATCATCATTTTGGTTAAAATATTTCTTTTCATTATAGTATTCATATTCTACATCATTTCTAGTTTCTTTTTCTATGTTAGGATAACATAAGAAATTTCTTCTATTTAAATAGTCAAATAAACTATTCATATCCTTACTTTTCTTTTTAATAACAACTTTTTTGTCTTCAGTTTCTATAATTTTTACATTTCCCTTGATTGTTATTTTATTAATTTTTTTCATTTTCTAAACAAGGAATAACTATTTTATCTCCAATTTTTATATTTTCTACATCATTGTATTCTTTAATGTCATTAATTTTAACATTATATTTAATCATAATGCTTTCTAAAGTATCTTCTTCTCTCATAATATAAACCTTAAATTTATTATATCCACTTTCAGGCATAACATCCAATACTTTATTAATTGTTTCTTCTTTATCTAACTTATCATCAAGCATTAATTCATTATGATATTCTTCTTTGATAGGTTCTTTCTCTTCGTTTATATTTTCAAGCATTTCATTAATACTATTCACTTCTTCCCCCTTATTTAACTCTTCATCTACAAATTCACTAGTATGTTCATCAATAGTTAATTCTTCATAATCCATACTTAATGCCATCTTTAAATGAAGAATATCTTTTTCAACAGAATAACTAAAATCACTTATAGTAATATCAATAGTATCCTTATCAATCATACTAGATAAAGCAATAGTAAATGGTATAGTATAAGAAAATTCCTCAGTAGTTATACTAGATTTGGTTACTTTATACTCTCCCACTAAATCAAAATAGCCTTCAATAGTATCATCAAGTATTTTATAATCATGTGTTAAAGAAATATTAGTAATTTCTGCTACGAAGGTTTTCATAATACAATCTTTTTTAAATTCAATAATATTATTCATAATAAAACACTCCTTTCATTTAAATATATGTTGGAGTGTTAATTTAATACCTATCTTTTTAATAATTTTTTATATGGAGTTTCATAAATAGAAACGTATCCTTCTTGTTCTAATTCATCTATAATTTCTTGTTTCCAAATACCATACTCATCTAATTTAATAAGTCTAGAATACATATCATCTAAAATACAATAAGTTCTGATTCTTCTTAAATTATCAAATGAAACATATTCTTCATAAAAGTATCCTTTTATTTTATTATCTTTACCATAAATCATTTTGATCCATCTAGTTCTTGGCTTATCTCTCATCTTTATTCCCCCTTTTGAATAGATAATCAAATATTTCTTTATAATTATCTACGAAAATAAATTTAATTTTGTTTTTTATTACAGGTTCTAATTTTACCACATTTCTTTTATTTTCGCAAGATAAAAAGATAATATTAATATTGTTTTTAACCGCTGCATAACATTTTTCTCTAATTGCGCCTACGGGAAGTACATCACCTAAAAGTGTTATTTCCCCGGTCATGGATACGTTATTAGGTATTTTTTTATCAAGTAAATAACTTAGGATTGTTGTAGTAATAATAGTGCCCGCACTAGGTCCATCTTTTGGTATCGCACCTTCTCTAAAATTTAAATGAATAGTTTTATTAAATTTAGATGGTTCTATATTAAAATACTCTTGATTTGATTTAATATAACTTAAAGATATTTTGATACTTTCTTTTAAAACATCTCCTAAACTACCACTTGTAATAAATTCTTCTTTACCAGGATAACTAGTTACTTCAATCTCTAATATAGATCCACCATATGCATTCGCAGCAAGTCCTTTAGATAAACCAACTCTACTTTTAGTATTTCTTGTAGGTAAATACTTAACAGTACTCAAATACTTTACTAAATCTTTTTCTTTAATTTCAATATTAGATAATTTACTATTATTAATTTTACTCTCAGTAATAACCTTCCTAATAATTTTATTTAAAAGTCTTTCTAATTCTCTTACTCCACTTTCTTTAGTATAACCATCTATAATCTTATAAATAACATTATCACTTATATTTATATTAACATTATTTATACCATTTTTATCTTTAACTCTTTCTAATAAATAAGATTTAACTATATTTACTTTCTCATAATCAAGATATGCATCTAAATATATAATTTCTAATCTATCTTGTAAAACTGGTGGAATAAGTTCAATATCATTCGCTGTTAATATCCAAGTTACATTATTTAAATTTACTTTTTCTTCTATATAATTATCTATAAAACTGGAATTTTGATTAGAATCAAGTAAATCTAATAATGCGCTCGCAGGATCTCCTTTATAATCTTTACTAAGTTTATCAACTTCATCTAGCAATATAACTGGATTCATACTACCTGATTTAATTAAAGATGTAATTATTTTACCAGGACTACTTCCTATATATGTTCTTCTGTGTCCAATAAGTTCTGCTGGATCATTTATTCCACCAAGACTAATTTTAATAAAGTTTTTATTTAAACATTTTGCAATACTTTCAGCTAATGTTGTTTTACCAACTCCTGGAGGCCCTACTAAACACACTATTGGACTTGTTGTTCTTTTATTATTAAGTTTTACTGCTATATACTCAATAATTCTTTCTTTAGCTTTATTAAGTCCATAATGTGTCTTATCTAATTTATTTTTAATGGTCATTAGATTACTTTCATCTCTAGTTAAAGTTCCCCATGGAATAGATATTAAATAATCTACGTAGCTTCTAATGACTGCTATCTCAGGACTAGCATCAGGTGTAACACTAAATCTTTCTAATTCAGAATTAATTCTTTTTTTAATATCATCATTTATAAAAGGGTTTTTAAGTTTTTCATTTATTTTATCAATATATTCAGTCTTACTATCTTTTTCACCAAGCTCTTTTCTTATGATTTTAATCTTTTCTTTAAGAATCATATCTTTCTGCATTTCATCTAAATCATTCTTAAGTTCTATATCTATTTTATTTTCTAGTTCTATAGTTGCAAGTTCTATATTAATTTCTTTGATTAGTTTCTTAGCACGACTCTTTCTACTAAAATCTAATGCAAAATTAAGTCTCTTTTCATAAGATAATGGTAAAAAATTAGCAACTATATCAGTAAGTTTTTCTAAATCGTTAGTACTTTTAATTTGATTAAGTATAGAATTTGATATATATGGATTAACACTAATAAATTTTTCTAATTGTCCAATTAATTTTCTAAGTAAAGCAGTTTCTTCAATATCATCATAATCATCTTCTTTAACATTAGTAATTATACTTTCTAAAATATTCTTTTCATTAGAATAATTTACATAATTAAGTACTTTAACACGTTTAATACCACTTAATACAACCTTTACATTTCCATTAGGAGCATCAATTCTTGTTTTAATTTTAGCAATTACTCCAACTTTTGGTAAATCAGTAGTATCTGGATTTTCTTCTAAATCGTTTATTGGAGTTACAATTAAAACTTGGTTATCATGATATTCTCTAGCTATATCAATTACTTTAATTGTAATATTATTATTAAGTTCTATTCTTGCATCTCCAAGTGGCAATATTACTAGACCTTTAAGTAGTATAACCGGTAAATTACTTTTAATCATAATATCGCCTCCATGGCTAATTATTATAAGTTTTTTCACACGATTTGTCTATACAAAAAATAAGTTTTTGAAATAATTTTCTCAAACTTATTTTATTAAGTACAATTTAACAAGTACTGCCTTCGTAATCAACTACATATGGTTCATCTGGGGTACCAATACCTGATTTTATGTTAACACATGAAGATAGACTTAAGGCTGGCTTCACCTACTTTATTCGTTACTTTTTAAGGTCAGCATTACCTACTTTATTAGTTGCCATTTAAGGTTGGTTTCATCTACTTCTTTATATCATTTGTTATAAACATTGCATCCCCAAAAGAGAAAAATCTATAATTACTTTCAGTAGCATGTTTATATGCATTCATAATATTATCTCTTCCTGCTAGGGCAGACACTAACATTACTAAAGTGCTTTTAGGTAAATGAAAATTAGTTATTAAAGCATCTATCCCTTTAAATTCATATCCAGGATATATAAATATATTAGTGCTTTCACTACATTCTTTAAATACACCATATTTACTTATTACACTTTCAATAGTTCTAGTACTAGTAGTACCAACTGCTATAATCCTTCTATTTTCTTCTTTAGCCTTATTAAGTATATTAGCAGTTTCTTCACTCATTTTATACATTTCACTATGCATATTATGCTCTAATACATTATCTGTATTAACTGGTCTAAATGTACCTAATCCTACATGTAATGTAACATACGTTACAATTATACCTTTATTTTCCAATTTATTAAGTAATTCTTTAGTAAAATGTAATCCCGCTGTTGGAGCAGCAGCAGAACCTGGATTCTTAGCATAAACTGTTTGATATCTATCTTGTTCTTTTAATTTTTCATGTATATAAGGTGGTAATGGCATAGTACCTAACTTATCTAATATTTCATATAAAATACCATCATAAATTAATTTAACTAAAACTATACCCTCTTCTTTCTTTTCAATAACTCTAGCTTTTAATTCACCATTACCAAAAACAATAATATCATCTATATGTAATCTCTTTTGTGGTCTAGATAAGCATTCCCATATATCTCCTTCAATATCTTTTAGTAATAAAAGTTCTATTACAGCTTTAGTAACTTCTTTATAGCCAATTATTCTAGCAGGTATAACTTTAGTATCATTAAGTACTAAAACATCTCCTTCTTTTAAATAATCTCCAATATTTGAAAATACATCATCTTTGTATTCTCCACTATTCTTATCTAATACTAATAACTTAGAACTACTTCTATCTTTTAATGGTGTCTGCGCTATTAAAGATTCATCTAAAGGATAATCATAATAATTTAAATCATATATTTTTTCCATATATACCCCTTTCTAATCTTTTATTCATTTCTTTTTCTTTTAAATGTAAACTATCAAACTCATTAATAATATCAAAATTATATATAGATAAATCACTATATAATTTAAAAAATTCTTTTTTTAATTCTTTATTACTATTTATAACACTTTCAATTTCTTCTTTTAAACTATTAGTAAATATATGACTACTTTTAAAATCATCTATTTTATATTTAAGATCTTTAGATAATATAGTTATTTTATAACTATATTTATATATAAATATTATTAGAGCAATCATATAAATTGAATGTGTAGTTGAATATAGTATTGTTTCTATTTTATTATTATTTATATATTTATCTATAGTTTTAGTTGTTTTGTAGTTTACTCCAGTTAATAATAATACACTTAGTACAAGAGATATTATTTTATTCTTTATATTTCTTTTTCTATTTTTTATTTCTTGATGTTTTTTTATTAATTCTTCATTACATTCTCTTGTCTCATTTAGTAGTGCTTCTTCTTCTATTAAACTATATTTATATTTAATTAACAAATTATCTAACCTATCTTCAGGTTTTATCTCACACATAGTATATCCTTCCTTTGGTTAGATGATTATATCACTAATTACCAAAATATACAAGAAAAACTAGATGTAAAGTCTAGTTTTCTCCTTCATGTATATCACTTTTTGGTTTTTGTAATCCTTCGATTGTTATGTTATTTTTTTCGGCATAATCCCAAAGAGCAGCGTGTATTGCTTCTTCAGCTAATAAACTACAATGTATTTTTACTGGAGGAAGTCCATCTAATGCTTCCATTACAGTTTTATTTGTAATTTCTAATGCTTCTTCAATTGTTTTACCAATTATTAATTCTGTAGCCATTGAACTGGTTGCTATAGCGGCACCACATCCAAAAGTTTTAAACTTAGCATCTTTAATAACATGATTATCATCAATATCTAAGTATATTCTCATTATATCTCCACACTTTGCATTTCCTACTGTACCAACAGCACTAGCATTTTCTATTTCTCCAACGTTTCTAGGATTAGCAAAGTGATCCATTACTTTTTCACTATACATATTATTTACCTTCTTTCTTTATATAGTCTTCATAAAGTGGACTCATATTTCTTAAGTATTCTATTATTTCTTTTAAGTTATCTACTAAATAGTCTATCTCTTCTTTAGTATTTTCTTCATTTATACTTATTCTTAAAGAACCATGCGCTATTTCATGAGGTAATCCTATCGCAAGTAATACATGACTTGGATCTAGACTTCCACTTGTACAAGCACTTCCACTTGATGCACATATTCCTTTAGCGTCTAATCTTAAAAGCATACCTTCTCCTTCAATGAATCTAAAACTGAAGTTAACGTTACCAGGTAATCTATGTTCTTTACTACCATTAAGTTTAGCATAAGGTATTTCATTTTCAATTCTATTCATTAAGTAATTTCTTAGGTTGGTAACATATTCATTATTTTTATCCATATTTTCAAATTTAAGTTCTACTGCTTTTTTAAATCCCATAATAAGTGGTGCATTAGTAGTACCAGCTCTTTTACCTTTTTCTTGCATACCACCATGAATTAATGGGCTTATCATTAAACCTTTTCTAACGTATAAGAAACCTATTCCCTTAGGACCATGTAACTTATGAGCACTAGTACTTAATAAGTCTATATTCATTTCTTTAACATCTATTTTCATATTACCATATGCTTGAACTGCATCTGTATGGAATAGTACATTATGTTTCTTACAAATCTCACCTATTTCTTTAATAGGCTCTATAGTACCTATTTCATTATTCGCAGACATAATACTAACTAATATAGTATCTTCTCTAATAGAACTTTCTAATTCTTCTAAGTTAATTAATCCATCTTCATTTACATTTAAATATGTAATTTCATAACCAAGACCTTCTAAATACTTACATGTTTCTAATACTGCATGATGTTCTATTTTAGATGTAATTATATGTTTACCCTTTCCACTTTTAAGTGATGCTATACTTTTAATAGCCCAGTTATCAGACTCACTACCACCACTTGTAAAGTAAATTTCTTTACTTTCTGCATTTATAGAATTAGCAATTATTTCTCTTGCTGTTTCTACATCTTTATTTATACTCCTTGATGGAGAATATATACTACTAGGATTTTCAAATCTATCTATGAAATAAGGCATCATTTCATCTAATACTTCTTTTTTCATTCTAGTAGTTGCTGCATTATCTAAATATATCATAAAATTCCTTCCCTTATATGTTCTAGACCATATTCTAGAATTATTTTAATATGATCATCACTTATTTTATACTTTACTGTTTGTCCTAATTTTTCACATTTAACTAGATTCAAACTTCTTAAAGTACTAAGTTGATGACTAACACTAGAACTAGACATGTTTACACACTCACATATTTCTTTAACACATTTATCACCTTCAAGTAATGTACTTAGTATTTTAATTCTTGTATTATCAGAAAATATTTTAAAGAATTCACTTAATCCATTAATTTCATTTGTATTCATATCTACTCCTTTATGTGAATATTCATTCACATATTCATTGTATACCCATTCATTCACTCAGTCAAGAAAAAAATAACAGTTTCCTGTTAGTTTTTATAATCTTTCTTAACACCAAATTTTTTTAAAATATAATTTTTGATTAGAATTAATATTGAATACTTAATTTTAATGAATTATTTCTATCAAAAACATAAGGATTATCTGGTGTTCCTCTTCCAGTTACAGCAAAATGATTACCATAAACACCAATTACAGGTCTTAGCGCAAGTTCATCAGTTACTAAATTATAAGTAATAGCACCATTACCATTTACACTATAATTAAATGCACCTAATGTACTTGAACCTTCACTTATAGGATTATATCCTCTAGGAGTCATTGTCCACCAAGATTTATTATTTGTTATTGATTCTCCATTTGCATTTGTATTATACCAAGCAGAAGTGTTGTTAACTCCAATAACTCCACCAGCAAAAGCAACATCATCAGCAGATAATAAACCAACGTCAGTTTCAATATCAATAGTACTATGTTCTAAATCATTTATATATTTTCTGTCAGAATAATTATATGGATAAAATGAAGGATTATAGTTTTTAAGTCTATCATAAGCACCATAATAAAAAGAATTATTTAATGAATATGAATTATTTGATATATTACTAATACTTCTATCATAGAAAAAATAAGAGAAATTAAAAGTTTTAACAGGTAAAGATTTCCTAATCCAAGTACTCATTACAGATAAAACAAGACTTGAATTAGATGGATTTAAGTTATTTTCTAAAGAACCAGAAGTTCCGTATTTGTATCCCACATACATTGGATCATTGCTTAAATTATTAAATTTAGAACTAGTTATGTATCCTTCTGTAGTATAAGGACTATCGCCAGCATATATTAAATACACAGCTTCAACACTTTTACTATATACATCTTTATGGTGCATTTTTACAATTCTCCAATACGTTTTATTACTAACAACTCGATATGTTGCTTTTTCATTTAACCACGTTCCACCATCTTTAGTACAACTTTCTTCTGTTAGTCCAACAAATATATGCAAATTATCCTCATCGGTAAATTTGCATATATTTGTTGATATGCACATTTCTTCACTTGTTATAACTTTTGTTTTTTTTGAAGACAAATCATAATATATTACTTCAGTATTTTCATAAGAACAAGTAGTGATTGGATCACTTTTAAGATATAACCAATTATTTTGTGTATTACCAGAAAAATAATACATATCCGAATCTTCTGAAAATTGATTATCAATTGTTTTATATAATATACCATTTGTATTTTCAGTATTAGTTATACTAAAATCATTTCTTGTTTTTATAGTTGGATTATCTTCAAGTATAGCATCACTTAAGAATCTGAATCCTTTACTTATAAATATTTTACCCTTTAACTGTGCACCCATATCATTATTTTGATTTACTTTTTCACTATTTATATATTTAATTTCTATAGTATAATTATGAATAGTTTTAGCTGGCACGTTTATCCCATATGCTAATACTGTATTTGTTGCTGTACTACTTTTAGGTACGTCTTTAAATTCAGTCATATTATATCCACCATCACTACTAGTTATCTTATATAATAAATAACCACTAGTTTTAAATGTATTAATTAATTCTTCAATAACAATATTATATTCATAATCATATCTTGTTTTATTTTCTACACTAAATGTTTTAACTATATCTAAATTTTCTTCAGGAGATACATTAGTTGCTTCAATTGTATCTCCATTAGTAAATATGATCTTTAATTCAGCCATATCAACAGATACTTTCTTTCTGTCACCTAAAATAGATGTACTAAAGTAAGCAAATGTCACCCCAATTATAGAAATAAGAATAATAGATATTCCAAGTATTAAATATTTCTTTTCTTTCATAATTTAAAACTCCTTTCTTTAATTACAACTATTATCATAGTTAATTACATATGGATTATTATATGTACCATCTCCAGATTTAATTTTTACACAAGAAGAAAGTGATAAAACAGGACGTACAATATTATAACTATTAATACCATCACCATCTAAAATTAACAAAGAATCAAAACCTGTAATCTCTGTACCATACTTAGATCTATAATAAGGCGACATCGTCCACAAATCAAGACTAGAATTTAATATTGATTCACTTAAACTATTTAAATAGAACCAATTCTTTGAAGAATTAATGTTAGCAAACTCAAATTCATCAGCAGTCATAAGTGCAATTGGATATTTAAGTTGACCATTTCCTCCACCAGTAGTATTTGCACTAAATTTATCTTCTATTGCTTGAGTTGTTTCAAATAAACCACCTTCACCATTACTTCCACATTTATAAGACATTTTTCTACCAGAATTTGTTCTAATATAAGCACCAAAATATAAAATATCATCTCCTGTTACCGCATAAGTGCCTTTACCAATGCTCCTATCATTACAATATATTGCAGATTTACTTACATATTTATCATAATTTAACATATATTTTTCATACCAATTGTCAATTACTTTTTTAACTTCACTATCATTTGTATTAAGTCTATTATTTTCTAAAGAACCACTTGTTCCATACATATAACCTGCATACATAGGATCACTATCTGATGCATTAAATTTTGATTCTCTTATATATCCTTCTGATGTATCAGGGCTTGTTCCTGTATATAAAAGTCTTACACTTCCATCTTCATTTGTTCTTATTATTCTCCAGTATATATCATCTCCAGCATTAGCTCTTTTAGATAATGTACAATTAACATTATATGTAGATGCATTTGTACATTCTTCTAACGAATCATATTCTAAGTAATCATAATCATATGTTGTTTCAGAATAATATCCTTTATAAACAATAAGATCAGATTGATATTTACCAAACTTAACCCAGTTATTCGATGTATCTCCTGCATATAAATATACTGTACTGCCATCTTCTGTTTTATTTGTTTTATATAATGTTCCAGTAGTATCATTATCATTATTACTAGTCAAATCATCTATATTTTCAACATAAGGATTATCCTCCAACATAACAGAAGCTAAACTCTTATTTCTACTTGTACTATTATATTTTTCTATATAAAGTTTACCGCTTAACACAGCATTAGAATCAGCAGATTGATTTTCTGTTTCACTATATATATATTTAATCTCTATATTATAATTATGTTTAACATTAGCATCTATACTAATATTACTAGCAAGTACTATATCATCATAACGACTACTCTTAGGAACATCCTTAAACTCAGTCATATTATATCCACCATCATTACTAGTTATCTTATATACTAAATAACCACTAGTTTTAAATGTATTTAATAAACTTTCTATAACTATATTATAACTATATACATTTTTAGTTTTATTTTCTACACTAAAAGTCTTAACAACATCAAAATTATCCTCTGCTGATATATCAGTAGCTTCTATAGCATCACCATTAGTAAATATAATCTTTAAATCAGACATATCTACAGATACATTCTTTCTATTACCTTCTATAGTAGTAATAAAAAAAGCATAAGTTATACCTATAATAGCTAATAAGCCAAAAGCTATACTTGCATATAAAAATTTAATTTCTTTCTTCATTTTTTATTCTCCAAATAAATAAAAACTATGAGAAATTACCTAATCATTAAATACATTATATTATTGATTATTCTTCTCATAGCACTCATACTCCTATCCTAATGTTAATTTTACCAAAATATTTATATTAGTTCAATAGGTTATATTTTAAATTCATCAAAGAAGTCACTCATAGTCATAGTTTCATATACTACTTCTTTAGGTTTTTCTTCCTTTTTCACTTCTTCTTTAGGTATTTCCTTTACTTCATTTTCTTTAACTTCATCTTTAGTAACATCTTCAATTACTTTAAGTCTAGCTTCTTTAAATACATCTGTTACACTAGTTTTTTCAAATACACTACCTGTACTTTGCTTATCCATTATATTTATATCACTAGATTTTATTAAATTAGTATCTCCAGTTATTATACCATAATTAGTTTTAGAAGTACCTGCATAAGATTTTACTATATCATATTTTTTAGACTTAGGACTCTTTAATATATTATCTCCTTTTAAACTTCTCTTAGAAAATTCTATTTCATCTAATTTAACTCTTTTAGCAGTATTTTTATCAGTAAATAATGTTATATATTCATGAGTAGTATTAGTTATAAATCCATTTATTACTTCATCATCATTTAATTTAATACCTTTTACTCCACTTGCTTTAGGTCCTACTACTGGTATTTCATCTTTATTAAATTTAAGAGCAAAACCATTTTTAGTAACTATATATACATCACCTTCATTAATACTAGAAGCTACTACTAAATCATTATCTTTTAATTTAAATATAGTCATAGGTTTAGAATATCTAGTTACTGGTAATGTATTAAGTTCAGTTCTTTTAACCATACCATCTTTACTAAATAATGTTATAGTTCTATTATCAAAATCTTTTATTCCAAATGAACTTACTATTACTTCTCCTTCACTAAGTGGAATATAACTACTTATATGTTTACCAATATCTTTATATTTAGTTTCTGTTATATCTCTTATTGGTAAGTAACAATAATTACCTAGACTAGTTATTAATATTAGTGTATCTATATTATTTATTTTATATAGTCCTAATAAGTAGTCTCCTTCTTTAATACCATAAGGAGTATCTTTACTAGCATTATAACTCTTAATACTAACTTTCTTAATATAACCACTTTTACTTACACTAACTATATAGTCTTCTTTAGGTATCATAGATAATTCATCTATTTTAATTTCAGTTATTTCATCTTTTATTATAGTTCTTCTTGGTGTACCAAAATCTTTCTTTATTTGTCTTAATTCATCTTTCATTACACCTTTTAATATGTTTTCATCACTTAGTACACTATTTAAATATTCTATTGTTTTCATTAATTCTTCATATTCATTTTTTAAATCAGTTACATCAGTATTAGTTAATTTATATAGTTGCATCATTACTATAGCTGTTGCTTGTTCATTAGTAAAGTCATATTCTTTTACTAAATTTTCTATAGCATCACTTTTATTTTTACTTTTTCTAATAGTTTTTATTACTTCATCTAGTATATCTAATGCTTTTATAAATCCTTCTACTATATGCATTCTTTTTTTAGCATGTTCTAAATCAAAATTACATCTATTTATTACTACTTCTTTTTTATGAGATATAAATGCATCTAATATGTCTAATATACCTAGTACTCTAGGTCTTTTATTATCAATAGCGACTACATTAAAGTTATAGTTTATTTGTAATTCAGTATTTTTAAGTAAGTAGTTAATTATTAGATTAGCATCTGCATCTTTTTTTAGTTCAATTACTAATCTAGCAAGATTTACTTTATCAGATTCATCTATTACTTCAACTATACCATCTATTTTTTTATCACATTTTATGTCTTCTATTTTTTTCTTTAATGATTCTTTTAATACTTCATAAGGTATTTCTTTTATTAGTATTTGCTTTTTATTTTTTTCTTCTATTATTTCATAGTTAGCTTTTAATACTACTCTACCTTTACCTGTTGTATAAGCATCTATTAATCCTTGTTTACCTTCTACTACACCTCCAGTAGGAAAGTCTGGTCCTTTTATTATTTCTAATATTGTATCTAATCTACAATTAGGACTATCTATTCTTTTTATTGTTGCATCTATTACTTCACTTAAATTATGAGGTGGAATGTTAGTAGCGTAACCCGCACTTATACCAGTCGAACCATTAACTAAAAGTGCTGGAAAATGTGCTGGTAGTACAGTAGGTTCTAAGTCTTCGTCACTATAGTTAAGAGTCATTTTTACTGTATCTTTATTTATATCTTTTAGCATTTCATTCGCTATTTTAGATAATCTTGCTTCAGTATAACGACTTGCTGCTGGACCATCTCCATCTATTGAACCATTATTACCATGTATTTCTACTAAACATTCTCTCATTTTCCATGGTTGACTTAGTCTTACTAATGCATCATATATTGAAGAATCACCATGAGGATGGTAATGTCCCATGATATCTCCTACTGCTTTAGCACTTTTTCTAAATGGTTTATCATAAGTATTTTTAGATTCATACATACTCCAAAGTATTCTTCTTTGAACAGGCTTTAGTCCATCTCTTACATCTGGTATTGCACGGTCTTGAATTATACTTTTAGCATATCTTCCAAATCTATCCCCCATTATTTCTTCTAGGGTATAGTCATATATTTTTTCTACGATTGATTCATTTATCTTTTTTGCCATAACTACCTCCTAAAATCATCTTCTAAAGTAAAGTCTACATTTTCATTAATCCATTCTTTTCTAGGATCAACTTTATCTCCCATAAGTACACTTACTCTTTTTTCTGCTAACATAGCATCTTCTATTGTTACTCTTATTAAACTTCTATTTTTAGGATCCATAGTAGTTTCAAATAATTCATCTGAATCCATTTCACCAAGTCCTTTAAATCTATTTATTTTATATTGTCCTTTAATAAGTTTTCTTTTCTCATTAAGTTCTTCATCAGTTTGTATGTATTCTTTAGTTTTGCCTGTTTCTAAACTATATAATGGTGGATTAGCTATATAAAGCATACCATTTTCAATCAAACCTTTCATAAATCTATAGAAGAATGTTACAAGTAATACTTGGATATGCGCTCCATCATCATCAGCATCGGTCATTATTATTACTTTACCATAGTTAGAATCACTAGGATTAAAATCATTTCCTATACCGGCGCCTATAGTTTGTATTATTGTGTTTAACTCTTCATTACTATTTATATCATTAGTACTTGCCTTTTCACAGTTAAGTACTTTACCTCTTAATGGTAAGATTGCTTGAGTTTCACGATTTCTTCCTGTTTTAGCGCTTCCTCCAGCTGAATCTCCTTCTACTAAGAATAATTCATTTCTAGTTTTATCTTTACCACTTGCTTTAGTAAGTTTACCATTAGTTATTCTATCTTTATTACTTTTACTTTTACCATTTCTAGCTTCTTCTCTTGCTTTTCTTGCTGCTTCACGTGCAACTTTGCTTTTAAGAGCTTTATCCATTATTAGGTTTGCTACACTTTTATTTTCTTCTAAGTAGTAACTTAATTTTTCATAAACTATACTTTCTACTGCTGTTTTAGCACTAGGTGTACCTAATTTACCTTTAGTTTGTCCTTCAAATTGAAGTATTTCTTCTGGTACTTTAACACTTATTACTGCAGTTAAGCCTTCTCTTGTATCAGATCCTTCTAAGCTTGTATTTTTACCTTTAAGTAAGTTATTGTTTTTTATGTATTCATTAAATACTTTTGTAATAGCTGATTTAAATCCTACTTCATGAGTACCACCATCAATTGTTTTTACATTATTTACAAATGATATTATGTTTTCATTATAAGAATCAGTATAACACATTGCTATATTGATATCTATATCATTTTTATTTCCATTTATATCTATAGTTTTATGTAATGGAGTTTTATTTTCATTTATGTATTCTACAAAAGATACTAGTCCATTGTCATAGTGATAACTTACACTTCTATCATTTATTTCATCTGTTACTTCGATTGTTAAATCACTTATTAGAAAAGCACTCTCTTGCATTCTTTCACTTATTGTAGTAAAACTAAATTTAGTAGTTTCAAATATAGTATCATCAGGCCAAAATTCTACTGTTGTTCCTGTTTTTCTACTTGTTCCAATTTTCTTTAATGGAGTATCTACATTTCCACCATTTTTAAATGATATTTGATATTCTCCTCCATCACGATTTATTGTAACTATCATTTTTTTAGATAATGCATTAACAACACTAGCACCAACACCGTGTAAACCACCACTTACTTTGTATTCTCCTGTTTCAAATTTACCACCGGCATGTAATACAGTATAGATTACTTCAGGTGTCGATTTACCACTTTCATGTTTACCACAAGGAACACCTCTTCCTTCATCACTTACTCTTATGCTACCTGATTTTGTTAATGTTACTTTTATTAGTTTACCATAACCATTTATTGCTTCATCAACTGCATTATCAACGATTTCCCATACTAAATGATGTAATCCTCTTTTATCAGTTGATCCTATATACATACCTGGTCTTTTTCTTACGGCTTCTAAGCCTTCAAGTATTTTTATCGATTTATCATCATAAGCCATATAACCACTCCTACTGGTAGTGCACTACCATCATCACTATTTATCATAACATAAGTTTTTAGGTTTTTCAAAGAAATTCAAGCAAAGTTTTTATTTTTATATTTGTAATAAGTAGAAATATTATAAAATATTTTATAAAAAGGAGCAAAAATTGCTCCTAACTTTTCTAAAAACTTCAAAATCAATTATTGAATTTTTAATTGTAATATTTTTTTACAAGATGCATGTTTTCTTTCATTTAATACACTATTTAATATCTTCATATATTCTTCTACTGTTTGAACTTCATTTGTATTTTTTAATTTTTTATGTAATTTTTTCATTCTACTCTTTTTTGCCATTAAGTGTCTTTCATATTTTAACTGCTCTAAATCATTTTTAAACTTAATCACTTTGATATTCATATCTTTTATTTTGTTTAGATCTGTTATTAATTTGATAATATTTGCCCTATTAAAACCACTTATACATATGATTTTTGATGAATTATTAATAATAAAATTTATAAGCAATTCATAATCATAGTGATATTCTTCTTTTTTAATCCATTTATTGTCCATTTTCTCACTAATATATAGTTTAGAGTTACTATCTCTTTCTATATAAAAACAATCTTCTAAATTATTTTTAATATTAAGATTTTTAGTGTTTAATATTATACTATTATTTAGTATAAAATAATGTTCTGTTTTTATCATATTGAATGCTCCTACTGGTAGTGTACTACGCTCATCATTATTTATGATAACATAAGTTTTCGGATTTTTAAAGAAATACATACAAAGTTTTTACTTTCGGTTAAATGTGTTATTTGTTGTACTTTTTAATTGACTTTTAACATAATATATAGTATATTATTGTTGAACTTGAAGAAACAAAACATAATGTAAATGTTTCTCGCTTCCGGGTGGCTAGCGAGTAATAAGTAATCCCGGTTGTCAATGTTTCTCGCTTCTGGATGTTGCGAGTAATAAATAATTCCAGTTGTAAATTTAAGGACACCATAAAAATTATGGTGTCCTTTTTTATCGTTATTAAAGGAGGTGATTTAATGAAAATACAAACAGGATATTTATATCACATCAAAGATGAGTTTTTTGATTTGATTAATGATGATAGTCTAATGACAAATCATGAAAAAGGTAAAAAAAGACCAACTTATTTTACAATTAGAGATAAGAATATTTTATGGTTTATACCTTTAAGCAGTAAAGTTGAAAAATATGAAAAGATAATAGACAAAAAAATAGAAAAATTTGGTTATTGTAATACTATAATAATTGCTGACGTTTTTGAAAGAAAGCACGCTATTTTATTACAAAATGCCTTTCCAACTTTAGAAAAATATATTGATCATATACATTCTATTGATGGAAAACCAGCCAAAGTTCCTGAAACATTAGAAAAAATAATATTAAAAAATTTCAAAAAATTAATGAAATTAAAATTAAATGGTATAAATTTATTTTTTACTGATATTGATAAAATTAAGAAGCAAATAGACTGTATTTCTAAAGTCAATCAATGAAAAAAAGTACAAAACATTTAAGTCTTGTACTAATTTATTTATTTTATTAATTTGATATTATTTTCTATTTCATATCTTATTAATTTAGCTAATTCTTCTTTATTAGATATACTATTATTTTTGTATTCACCTTTTGTATTTACAATCAATTCTAGAACACAAGTTTCTTTTTCAGAAGATATACTTGTTATTTCTTTATCATCATTAAGAGTAATATATGCAGTTTTACCTAATTTTAAGTCATGAGTTGCACCAAATGTATTAGATATAAAATCTGACTCTTTAGAATAAGGCAATACACTGAAATAATATTTTTTATCTTTTCCTTCTAAAGTATATATAGTTACTTTATTTGTATAATTAATTCCTACAATTTCTGTTTCTTGTATATTCATTTTAACCTCCTAAAATTCACAATTTCCAGGTGTTCTTGGGAAAGGTATAACATCTCTTATATTTGTCATACCTGTCATATACATAATTAATCTTTCAAAACCAATACCAAATCCTGAATGAATTGTAGTACCATATCTTCTTAAATTTAAGTACCATGTATATTCTTCAGCATTCATGTTTAATTCTTTAATTCTTGATTCTAATTTTTTAAAATCATCTTCTCTTTGACTCATTCCATATGTTTCACCGATACCAGGTAATTCTAAATCTGCATTTGCAACTGTTCCATCATCCATTTGCTTCATATAAAAGCATTTTTTGACTTTTTGTGGCCAGTATGTAATAAATACTGGTGAATTAAAATATTCAGTTATATATCTTTCATGTTCTTTTGCTAAATCTTCTCCATACTCTGGAGTAAACTCCCATTTAACATTTGCATTTTTCAATATTTCTATGCATTCTTTATATGTTACTCTTTTAAATTCACTATTTATGACAGTATGAAGTTTGTTTTTTAAACCTTTTTCAATATATTTATCAAAGAAATCTATTTCATCTGGACATTTTTCCATTGTATAACTAATAACATATTTCATTAGTTCTTCAGATATATCCATGATACCTTTTAAATCACAAAATGCAACTTCTGGTTCTATTTGCCAAAATTCTGCAACATGTAATGGTGTATGCGAAGGATCGGCTCTAAAAGTTGGCCCAAATGTATATATTTTACTAAATGCTTGTGCAAATGTTTCTCCCTCAAATTGACCTGATACCGTTAATCCTACCTTTTTACCAAAATATTCTTTTTCTATTTTATTTTTTCCAGTAGATGCTATTTCATCAAGATTTTGTGTTGTAACTTGAAACATTTCTCCTGCTCCTTCACAATCACTTGCTGTAAATATTGGTGTATGAGCATAAATGTAATCTCTATCTTGAAAGTATTTGTGTATAGCCATTGAAGCAACACTTCTTACTCTAAATACAGCTTGAAATGTATTTGTTCTAAATCTTAAATAAGCCTGCTCTCTTAAGAATTCCATTGAATGTGGTTTTGGTTGTATAGGATAATCTTCATCACAATCACCTAAAAGTTTTATGCTTTTTACTTTTAGTTCAAAATCTTGACCTTTACCCTCTGAATGAGTAAATATTCCTTTAACTTCAATAGAACTTCCTACTCTATATTTTTGTATTTTCTCAAATTCATCTAGTGAATCCTCATACACAAGTTGCAATTGTTTAAAGCAAGTACCATCAGAAAAGAATATAAAACCAAAACAAGATTGCTTTCTATGATTTCTAATCCATCCTTTCAAAGTTACTTCACTTTCTAAATATTCATCACTTTTGTCAAATAAATCTTTTAAATATGTGTAATCCATTTTATCATTCCTCCCATTATAAAAAGAGTTAATTTTCCCATAGGGACGAACTAACTCTTATGTCCGCGGTACCACCCACATTGTCTTATGACCACTCTATTATTTAACGCATTAATTACGTACTTACCTACTGTTAGTTCAGAAAGTCTTTCAAAAGTGTTATTCAAGTTTATTTATTATTAGTTTACACCAACCACTAACTCTCTATAAATAGTTATAAACTTTACTTCTCTTTCTCATCAATTTATTACATTTTATCACTTTAATTTTTTAAGTTCAAGTAGTTTAATTCTATTTTAGGCATTTATTTTAGTTATTTCATTAGCTATTTGATTAACATAATTTTCACATTCTTCTTCAGTTTTAGCTTCTACCATAACTCTAATTATCATTTCAGTTCCACTTGGTCTAACTAAAACTCTTCCATCATTCCCAAGTTTATTTTCTATTTCATTGATTTTATTTTTAACATTCATATCATTTAATACTTTCTGTTTATCAGTAACTGGTACATTTTTTAAAACTTGTGGATATATTTTAATTGGTAGTAACAATTCATCAATAGTCTTTTTACTTTCTATGATTGTTTCCATTATTTTAAGTGATGTTAATATTCCATCTCCAGTAGTTGCATATTTACTAAAAATTATGTGTCCAGATTGTTCACCACCTAGTACATAGCCATTAGTAACCATATTTTCATTTACATATTTATCTCCAACTTGTGTTTTTTCATAGCCTATTCCTATTTCATCTAAAGCTTTATATAATCCTATATTAGACATTATAGTGGTAACAACTTTATTTCCATCTAATTGTCCTTTATCTTTAAGATATTTACCACATAAATAAATTATTAAATCGCCATCTATAACATTTCCCTTTGAATCAACTGCTAAACATCTATCAGCATCACCATCATAAGCAAATCCAATATCAAGTTTATTATCAATTACTAATTTTTGTAGTCCTTCAATATGAGTTGAACCGCAATTGTTATTGATGTTTATTCCATTTGGTTCGTTATTTATAACATAGGTTTTAGCACCTAGTGCATCAAATACTGATTTTGCAATTCCACTACTTGCTCCATTTGCACAATCTAAACCGATTTTATAGTTTTTAAATGCTCTTGTAGGTATACTCATAAGATATCCTATATATCTATTTCTTCCCATACTATAGTCAGTCGCAATACCTACTTTTTCCATTGTTGCATAAGGTAATTCTTCTATATTTCCATCAATATATTTTTCTATAAGATCTTCCACTTCTTTTTCCATCTTATAGCCTTTAGAATTTATCAATTTGATTCCGTTATCATAATATGGATTATGTGAAGCACTTATCATAATTCCACAATCAAAATTATCTGTTCTAGTTATATAAGCAACACTAGGAGTTGTTGTAACATGCATTAGACTAACATGCGCTCCTGAAGCAGTAAGTCCAGCTACTAAAGCATATTCAAACATATAACTGCTTCTTCTAGTATCCTTGCCTATGACTACTTTTGCATATTCTTTATCTTTACCAAAATAATAACCAATATATCTACCAACTTTATAGGCATGTTCAACTGCTAAAGTCACATTTGCATTGCCTCTAAAACCATCTGTTCCAAAGTATTTTCCCATATTATTAAATCTCCTTCTTAACTACATTATCTTTATTTTTATATATACTATTTTCAGGTATTACGCCTCTTACTGAAGAAAGCGGATACACACTTGTGTTTCTTCCAATTACCGTTCCTGGATTCAAAACACTATTGCAACCAATTTCCACATAATCTCCTAACATCGCACCAACTTTTTTTATACCACTTTCTAAAGCAATATTATTAAAATTGTCTTTTATTGTAACTAAGGTTTTATCACTTTTAACATTACTAGTTATAGAGCCAGCACCCATATGTGACTTATATCCTAATATCGAATCACCAACATAGTTATAATGTGGTACTTGAACATTATCAAAAATTATAACATTTTTAAGTTCAGTTGAATTACCTATTACACAGTTCTTACCGATAAGAGCTGAGCCCCTTATAAAAGCACAATGTCTAACTTCTGTTTCTGCATCAATTATGCAAGGTGAATCAATATAGGCACTACTAAATATTTTTGCACTCTTATGAACCCATACATTTTCTTTTATTTCTTTATATTCATTTTTATCAAGATTTTTACCAATTTCTATAATTATGTTTTTAATTTCACTTAAAGTTTCCCAAGGGTATTCGTATTTTTTTAAATACTCTTCTGCTTTAGTATGCGTTAAATCATACATTTCATTTATCTTATACATAATAGCCTCCGTATTAATTATAACACATACTTAATTTTAAATCTTTTAATTTACATCTTTTTTAGAGTTTCATCCAATATTGAATATAAATAAATATTTACTTCTTTATTATTTATGCTTTCTATATATGTTTTATATCCTTTTAATTGATCAATATAATGTATATCAGTAATATCTTTTAATTTATAATCTATTATATCTATATGATCACTATATTCTATCATAAGATCAATAATTCCATGATAATTTTTATTATCTAAATTATATATAAATTCATATTCATGGTATATATCTGCATCATTTATATTATTAAATATTTCAAGGTTCGAAAATCTAATAACTTTATTTTTAATAAATTCATTAGTTATTAAACTATAGTCTTTAGTTTTTAAATCAAAATATTCCAAAGTCTCATGAAATTCAATACCAAAATCCATTGATTTTTTTTCTTCTTTAGTAATTAGATTATTAAGTGTCTTTGAATAATGTTCTGTCAACACTTCTTCATTTAAAATGTTTAATTCTTCTACCTTTATTTTTTTATCAAGTAAAGGTATATTACTTTTATAATCTTTTTTGATTAATAAGTTATAATCCTTAGTAACTATTTCATATGGATTTACCATAGTAATATATTTTTTTATATTTGGAATAACACTATTTATAATATCAAGTAATGAATTATATTTACTTCTTATTAACGAATCTATAACACCACTACCTTCATTAGATGATATATCTTTATAAGGAATTAATAATATCATTTTTTCTTTAGCTCTAGTGAGTGCTACATAAAACAATCTTATCTTTTCACTTATTTCTTCTTTTAAATAATCATACTTTAATAAAGGTTTATAAATGGTTTCTCCTACGCCTTCATCAAAATAAGGTGTCAATATTCCATATTTATTACTAAAAGTAAACTTTTCTTTTATATCCATCACATTAAATGATTTATATAACCCTGAAAAATAGCATATAGGATATTCTAATCCCTTAGATTTATGTATAGTCATAATTTTAACTGAGTTATTTACAGTTTGATGTTCTGTATATTTAATATCAATATTTTCTTTTATTAAAC
Source organism: uncultured Bacilli bacterium (assembly GCA_934101625.1). Classification (GTDB taxonomy): domain Bacteria; phylum Bacillota_I; class Bacilli_A; order RF39; family UBA660; genus CAKOLN01. The sequence goes on from CAKORV010000005.1 coordinate 23,517, forward strand.
TATCTAAATAAATTGAAAACTCATTTATATCATATCCTAAATTACTCATGGATTTGGCACTAGTAATTAGTTTTTCCAATTTAACACTTGATGCATTAACATTACCTATTGTAATTAACTTTTCATAAAAATTAAACTTATCAATAATTTCATTTAATATAACAAAACTAGATTTGTTATTTAGTTCAATACTTTTACATTTGTTATATAATTTACTCTCATATATTTTTTTATTTTTAATGTAGTCAAATATTTCTTCATCATTTGAATTTATTAAGAAACTTCTCATCACACTTGTAAATAAATATTCTAGTTCTTTATCATATATTTTATTGTTAGTTTTAATAATTAGTTTAATCAAATTATTTAATACGATTATATCTTGATCATTATTCATCGTTTCATCTTTATATAATTCTAAAGGTATACCAAGATATAAAAATATTCTTTTATATAAATCAAAACAAGATGTTCTATCCATAAGTATAACAAAATCACTATAAGTAGAATTTCTTAATATACCAGTATCTTTATCAAATATTTGATAATTACTTTTTATTTTATCTTTTATATCTTTTGCTATTAAAAATGCTTCTAATTCATCTTTATTATAATCACTTTGTTTATCGTAATTATAACTATAAAATTCAAAATCATAGTTTTGATTAGTTTTGCCTTTATTAATATAACTTTTATTACCAAATATCATTTGATGACTAGTTATATAATCAGCACCACCTATATCTTCATCCATGACTTTATTAAATAATAAATTTATGTTATTTAAGACTTCTTCCCTTGATCTAAAGTTTTTATTTAAATCTATTTTTTCTCCACCATTATGTTTACTATAATCATTATATTTAGTTTTAAATATATCTGGATTTGCATTTCTAAATCTATATATCGACTGTTTTATATCACCAACCATATAGATATTATTATTACCAATAAGATTCATTAATGTTTCTTGTAAATCATTAGTGTCTTGATATTCATCTATCATTATTTCTTTAAATGAATATTTTAACTCGTCCCTAACTGAATTATTCTCACTTACTAATTTAATCGCAAGATTAGCCACATCAGTAAATTCATAAATATCATTATCATATTTATATTTCATTATTTTACTATCTAATTCTTTTATTATTTCTATAATAATTTCTTTATAATTTTTTGTTAAAAGTATAGAATCATATATTTCATTTGTATTCATATATCCACATAATGATTTTACTTCCTTAAGAACATTATTAAGTTTTTCTTTCTTTTCTTTTACTTCATCTTCAGTATTCATTGGAAGTCTTGGAATAACTACACCAAGATTGCTAAATATTTCATCGTATGTAGTAGAATTAAGTAAATTTTCAAAACTAGATTTTAATTTAATAATATAATCTTCATCCATATAGTATGATAGTTCTTCAATTATAAACTTGATTTCTTTAAATTTTTCTCTTATTAACTTTTCATATTCATTAATACTTTTATCAATAAAATCTTTATCAAAATATTTATTTATATAGTTATCTAAATATTCTATTCTATTAGTTTTCATTTCTATTTTTGAATAAATACTCAATATACTATCCAATATTTCTTTATCATCTTTAGCACAAAAGTCGTTTATTAATTTTAAAAATTTGTGATTTTTATTTTTATAATATTCATCAAAAATACTAACTAATATTTCTTTCTTTTTAATTTTGATTATAGTTTCTTCAATTATACTTATGTTTGGACTTATATTAAGTATATAATGATATTTTTTCACAATAGATAATGCAAAACTATCAAATGTTGTAATATAAGCTTCATCTATTAATTCAAGTTCTTTAGATAGAGACGGCTCTTTTTTTATCTTTTTTCTAATTCTCTCTTTCATTTCTTCACTGGCTGCTTTAGTAAAAGTTAATATTAGTATTTCTTTTATACTCATACCGCTTTTCAAATTTTCAAGTACTCTTTCACTTAATACTGCAGTCTTTCCACTTCCAGCACCAGCACTAACGATTATATTATGTCCTTTATCATATATGGCTTGCCATTGTTCATCAGTCCATATTGCATCAACTGGTTTTGTAGGTATCATTCATCTTCACCTCCAAACTTTACTTCTTTTAAATTAACTATATCATTTTCTTTCATGAAACATAAATCTTTATATTTACAAAATTCACAACCTTTATTTATTCCACCTATTCTTTTTGGATTGATATCAAATTCACCATTTTTAATTTTTTTATATGCCTCTTCTATTTTATTATCTACTGTATCAATAATAAAATTAATTTGTTCATCATTAAGTACTTTAGAATAAGCATAAAAACCTTTACTAGATGTTCTTAATCCTTTGATTACTTTACTATCATTATAACTAGAATCAACTAATTCTAATATTGATGTATCACTATTTGAATAACCTTGTAATTTTAAATTATTTCTTTTTAATGTTTCGTAACTATTATTTTGATCTTTATTAATAACAGTTTGAAGTACTTTCTGTAAATAAAATCCACCAATTTTTATATTTTTAAAATCATTACTTTTGCTTACTAAATAAATATATATTGGTAATTGCATTCCTATTCCATAAACTAAATTATTTAAATTAATTTCAGGGTTACCAGTTTTGTAATCAATAATTTCTATTACTGTTTTATTAAGTACTTTTTCGTACATAATCTTATCAACTATACCTACAAATGTTAAATCTTCATTTTTATTAATAGTTATTCTGTTTTCTTTTTTAGATTCACTTAATTTAGTAAAGGCTAGTTGTTCTTTTATAGTTTTAATTACAAACTCTAATTCCTCTTCTAGTTTGTCTAAAAAGAATCTTTCTTTTTCACTAAAATCTTTATTAGATGTTTCAATATAATTATGATAAGAATAATGTAAATCAAAATCTTCTTCATCCATAATTGATAGTATATAATGATATAACTTACCTACAAAAGTCATGAATGTTTCTTCATATATGCTTAATTTTAATACATTTTCAACATAATACCTGAATGAACATCTATAATAATTATCAATTGAACTGTAAGAAAGTGATAACTTAGTTTCTAATTTGTTTTTATCTACTCCTTTAAAGGTATTATCATATGCTAAATAATTTATTTCGTTATAGTTATTTAACAGTAATGGTAAACATTCACTTATTTCTCCATATTTCGAATACACATCTAAATAATTACTAAGCAATATTTTGTTGTATAAATTAGACATATTATATTCATCTTTATAATCTTTAATTAAATTATAGTTCATTTCTTCACTTATATTAGAAATAGAATAACTTAAAGAACCATTATGTGTCTTATAAGTTATAAATATATTTTTTATTTTATTTATATGATTAAGTGTATCATTTTTACTTATATTATTTTTTTCTAAAGTAGTTTCAACATCTATTTCATTTTTTATATTATCTGTAACATATTCTTCATCCTTATATAATTTAGGTATTATCCCTTGGTTAAATCCTATTAAAAATACATATTCTTCTTCATCAACAATTTCATCAAAATCAATAATTTCTATTTCATTTTTTAATCTTTTTTCTACAACAAATGTATTTTTCAAATCATTCACTAGTAATTCTTTTACATCTATTAAATTATCACACCACGTATAGTTATTTAAAACCTTAATTAAAAGGTTTATTTCATCTATATTATTTTTAAATTTAAGAGCAACTTTTTCTATAGTTATCTTTTTATCATTAGATAAATTATCTAAAAAATATTTACCTATACTTGTACTATATAAAGAACTAGTATTTTTAAAATATATAGGTATATTATAAAACTTAAATATTTTGTTTATTGTATAATTATATTCTTCTTTAACATTCATTAACTTAATTTTATTAATATTAACACCGGATTTAATAAGAGTTGTTATTTGTCTTGCTACAAAATTAATTTCACTATTCATATCATTAAATTCATATATATCAAAGTTTCTATTTTCTTTTTCTTCACTTTTCATATAAGTAACATTTAATTTATTAAATAAATTTTTATAAAACTTACTTACAGTTTTATTTGTATAAACATAAATCTTCTTAGAACAAATGAATCTTTTAAATAAATTATTATAAATCAGTAGTTTTTGTTCATCTAATTCATCCTTGAGGTTTTTAAGAAATTGTAACTTATTATTAGAATAGTTTTTATTATTTATATAATACAGATTATCCAAATAAACTAAACACACTTCATATTTATATCCATATTTTTTCATCATATAATATATAGTTCTATTATCATAAGAAAATGTATATTTATTTTTAAATTCATTAAATGTTATAATTTTAACTTTTTTTAATTCATTCCTATATTTTGAAATTATTTTATTCTTATTTTTATTATCCACTATTAAAATAGAATTATCTTCTAATTTATAATTCATTTTTTCACCTTCTTATTTTAACTTCTTTTCATATGTAGAACTTTCTAATATATCTCCAATAACTTTTCTAATATATGTATAGTTTCTCTGTTTATCATAAATTTCTGATTCAAAGCAAGCTGCCACTAGAGCGTTTCTTGTATATTCAAAATTACCTTTTGGTTTAAAAAAGTATTCATTGAATGATAATCCATAACTTTTAAGTAATTGCCTCATATAAAGTAATGTTGTTCTAGTATTGCCTTCTCTAAATGGATGAATTTGCCATAGTGACACAACAATATTAGTTATATAATTTAGCTTTTCTTCTTGATTTAAATCATTAAAGTCAGTTTCGTTTATTAATTCCAATAATCCTTTTATTCTGAAGTTAATCTCATCAGGATGAGCATATTCTATAGACAACCTCGCTAGTATTTGTTCTTCTTTATATATTTGTATATCTCTATATTGTCCTGCGAATGGATAAACATCACTAAATAAATATTTGTGTAATTCTTTTAAATATTCTTCCGAAGGTTCAAAATAACCACCTTTTATTACTTCATGAATTCTAACTGTAACAATATCACTTTCTGCCTGTTTTAACTTCTCAGGATCATGAATATTTAGTTTATTTATTAAAGTTCCATCATCATACAAATACTTAGTTGTTTTCTTCTTCATAATATTCCTTTAACCTTTCAATCATTTCGTCTGTAGTTATTTGTCCTTTAATATTCATGTTAATTAATTCCTTTAATTTTTCAGATGGTTCAACACCATCGCTTTCATTTATTCCTATAGCACTTTCCCATAGTTCTTTATTTTCATTATTCATTTCTATACTCCCATTTTAATTTCATTATTTATAACATCCATAATTTTATCTATATCATTAAAGAAAAGATTAATCCCCTTTTTTTAATGAAATCGTACTTTCAAAATTATTTATTATTTCTTTCTTTATACTATTTGCTATTTGAATAGGTTTTCCTTCTACAGCATGTAAATTTTTTACATATTTTTCTAATGTTGGAAATGCATTTTGAATCAATATCACTTGATTTCTACCAGCAATTCTTTTAATCATTATTGTTTTAAATGTCCATTTTCATGATTTATCATTAATCCATAATTCTTAAGTTTATCAAAAAAGGCATCTTTAATGTGATATAAATATCCTGTTATTATTTTCATGTTCAACACCTCCTACATGTTTAACAAAATTTTCTTCACATATTCATTGTACTATATCAAAATCATTAAGTCAATCATTTGTTTGTTTTATTTTTAAAAAAATAAACTCCAAATAATATGGAGTTTAATCATTTACAACTGGGATCATTTATTGCTCGCACCATCCAGAAGCGATTAACATTTATAATGTACTAAATGTACTTAGAAACATTATTTTCTAAATACATTTACATTTTATCATAAAACACAATACTTGTCTATCTAGATAATTACTTTACTGGATATACACTAGCTTGCTTTTTATCTTTTCCTTTTCTTTCATACTTAACTACTCCATCAACTAAAGCAAATAAAGTATGATCTTTACCCATTCCAACATTTACACCTGGATAAATTCTAGTTCCTCTTTGACGATAGATAATATTACCAGCATTAGCAAATTCACCATCAGCTTTTTTAGCACCTAATCTACGACCAGCTGAGTCTCTACCATTCTTAGTAGAACCAACACCTTTTTTAGATGCAAATAATTGTAAATCTATAATCATAAATTTCATCTAATGTTCCTCCTTAACTATAATGTTTTCTTTGTACTTACTCTCAATACTTTTAAAGACATTAACCAAATTTTCTAATAATTTATTAGTTATTTCATCTTGTTTAATATTTTTTAAATAGAAATTATTTTTTTCATTGTATTCTAATGATTCATTATCAAATATTAAGCAAGCATTAACTGTTGTAATAAGAGCACTACTTACTCCTGCACATACTATATCTTTCCCATATTCGTCATACTTAGCATGTCCATGAATTCTAATTTCTTCAATAAAATTATCTTTTTTTTTAATAGTAATTTTAATCATACTACTTCACTTCAATTGATTTAATAACAATCTTAGTATATGGTTGTCTATGACCATGAACGATTCTTGAAGATTTAGTTTTATTTTTGTATTTAAATACTCTAATCTTCTTTTGTTTACCATGTTTTAATACAGTAGCAGTAACTTTAGCACCTTTAACTGTTGGATTACCTACTTTACCATCTACGTATAAAACTTGATCAAAAACAACATCAGTATTAACTTCATTATCTAATTTTTCAACATAAAGTTCTGTACCTTCAGTTACTAAATATTGTTTTCCACCTGTTACTATAATAGCTTTCATTTTATTCCTCCTTCAATAAGACTCGCCTTTAAGGTAAGTTAAACTTTTTAAGACCTTTTCTGAGCGGTTGTAGAGAAAGATTTCTACAAACAAGTAGATTTTACCATAAATAAGCCTTGTAGTCAAACATTTTAATGCCTAAATGGTAAAATTTAATTACTTTTCTCCATTGAATTTTATTGATTAGGTATTATAAAAATATTCAATTATTTTTTATTATTTTATGATTATATAATCTTTATTTCTCATTACATTCTTTATATTATTAATTCTAATTGTCCTTTTAAAATTATATTTCTTATGATTTCTTTCTAATAAAAGTAACTCTAATCTAAATTTGTGACTGGATATCTCATTAAATAAGTTTAAAAGTAAAAATATAAATAATACTATAATTAATAATCTATTATCAAAAGTAAATAGTAAAGGTAAACTTATAAAACTTATAATTATAGAAATTATATGACTTAGATTATAAGAAATAAATATATCTAGTATGTTATTTACTAATTTTCCTCCATCTAAAGGTAATATTGGTAATAAATTAAATTTTAATAAAAGCATATTAATATTAAAAATTTTTGTATAAGATAGTGTATCAATAAAATTATTTTTATGTAATAAGAATATAATGAAAACAAATATTATCTGAGTAATAGGACCCATTATCAAAAGCAATATTTCTTTATATATATTTAAATTTAAATCTTCATTTAATGTTGTTACTCCTCCAAACATAAATATTTTTATTTCTTTTACCTTTAAATGTAATAGTTTTCCAGCAATAAAGTGTCCCATTTCATGAATTATGATACTTATTATAGTAATAAATGTATATTCGAAATATCCTGCTAGAAAAGAAAGTAAAATTAATATATAAGTAGTTATATCTATCTTAATATTATCAAATATATTTTTTATAATCTAAGGTTTCTCCTTCTTTTTGAAATACTAAATATAAATACTCATTAGCATTTCCTATAATAGTACCCTTCTCTATATAGTCATACACTTTAATATTAGTATCAGTTATATTTCCATATATTACATCTATTCCATTACTTTGTTTAACAACGATACAACTACCATATCCTTCTTTTTCTCCAATATATACTACTAATCCACTATCTAACATTTTAACTGGATATTCACTATCTACTGTAAGCTTAACTCCATCTAAATAATCTTCGCTTTTAGAATAGTTTAATCCATGAGCACTACTAACTAAAGAAGTATCATCTCCTTTTGGTTTTATAGGATTAATTTTAGTAACATATTTTTTATATAAAGCATTTATTTTAGAAAAATTAAAAGTGTTTTCTAATAATTCATTTTTAACTAAAGACTTAAACTTATCACTCAGGTTAGAAGCAATTAATATAATTAATATAAATATAACAGATAAAAGTGTTCTTTTAATTATACTCTCTCTATAGTTTTTATTCTTATTTGATTTAATTCTTTTTAAATAATCTTCCTTAGTCATATATATTCACCCATAAAATTATATGAGTGTATTGAATTTTTATTAAATATAATATAAAATTTAAGTATGAAAAAGTTAAATGAAAGTTTAGTAATTGAAAAGAAAAGTAAATTTATTGGATATTTGTATCAAATAGATAGTGAAGAAGATGTTAAAATTATAATTGATGAATTGAAAACTATACATAAGAAAGCAAGACATTTTTGTTATGCATATAAAATGGGTAATTTAGAGAGAAAGAATGAAGATAAAGAACCTTCTAACACTGCTGGTAAACCTATTTTAGATGTAATAAATTATAATAATCTAAATAATACTTTAATTATAGTTGTTAGATATTTTGGTGGTACCTTACTTGGAAGAGGGCTTTTAACAAGAACTTATAGTAAATGTGCTAGACTTTTGTTAACAAATGAAAAAGACTAGAATATAATGTATTAAGTAAAGATTAGATAACTAAGGGATTTAGTTATTAGAAACGATCTTTACTTTTTTCTAGTCTGTTACAAGTTTACTTAATACTTTGAATACTCCTCCTAAACATTTATTAACTATAGTCTCTAGTTTTTCACCAGTTTTAAGTCCAAAGTTAGAAACACTATTAGAATAATCTTTATAATCAGTTATATATTCATTTATACTTATATCTTTACCATTTTTAACATCTTCTTCAAATCTTTTCATTGCATCTTTAGTTAAAGTCATCTTACTATACTCTTTATATTCATAATAACCATTTATACTAAGATAATATAAACTCATATATAAACCAAATAAAACAATAATTACAACTACAAAAGGATTTTTCTTTTTTTTCTTCATAGTTCACCTTCTATATAAGATTTTATTACATTACTTAATGCTTCCATAGTATTATTTACTTCTTCTAATTTATTATCTACTCCACCTACTTCTATGAGTACACTTTTGCCTGGCAAATCTTGATTATATATTCCATTAACTGGAGGACTATCATTTATTATTACTCCTCTTGATAATCCAGGATACATTTCATCTATTAAACTATTTAAACTTTCAGCAAATCCAGTATTATTTTCTTTTATCGTATGTTCATATCCACTTAGTATCATTACTTTTGCATAGTTTTTTCCATCAATATTAACTAAAGTAGTATTATATCTAGCTGAATCTCTATGAATATCTATTAGATATTTTATACTTGGATTTTCTTTAGTTTTAAGTCTTGCAAAATATTCAGATGCATGATAGCTCATGTTATATGATAAATTATTTTTATTTAAGTATTCTTTCATATTATTAGTTTCTACAATTGTTTTGATACCTTTATTATTTAGTTTTTCTTTTAAAATATATGATGCAATTAATACATTAGGTTTTACTGAATAATCATAAACACTTTCTAAATTATATTCTTCTAATTGATGTGTATTATATAAATATACAAGAGGTTCATCTATATTAATTGGATTTGGATCTGTTACATATTCGCTTTTACTATTTTCATAGTTAAAGTTATCTATTATTTCATGAGAAAATACACTTAAACTATCTTTATTTACACTTTTATTTAATCCTTCATATAACATATATTTAGGACTAGTTAGTTTTTCTTTTATACTTAAAAGTAAACTATTATTATTTTTAGTTGTTTCATTTATTACTTTATTTAAGAGAGTATCTTTATCTACTAAGTTATCTTTAAGTAAATATATCATAACTATAAAAGATATTATGAATATTAATATGTATTTAGAATTATTAGTTTTTCTTGATTTAAATCTTCTCATATAATCACCTAGTAGAATTATACTAAATAGGTATTAAAAAATATGTCGTTTAATATTAGAATATTCTATTAATTGACATACTTATTATTGAGCTTAATCCATCGATAACTAAATCTATGTCTTTAGTTGATACTAACATATCTGGATTATTAGGATTTACATTTTCTAGATTTATTATGGTTGGTACACCTATACATATTACATTCTTTCTTATTGTTCTTTTACTGATTTCGTTAGATTTATCAGTCACTGCACTTCCTGGATATAATCCTCCAGTAGATATTTGAATAGTACTTCCTAATCTTGTTATATTTTCTGCTTTTAATGAATCAAATATTACAACTAGATCTATTTCTAATGTATTTGATATACTTTTTATAAATTCATAACTATTTATATTAGTGATACCTTCAACATCTTTGTATATTTTATATAAAGAACCTTCTATGCCTATTTTTTCTATTATGTGATAACCAAGTGAATCACAAGTAATACTTTTATTGCCTAATCCTACAAATAGTATTTTAGATTTTTTATTTATTCCTAAATATTTAAGAGTATTTGAAATACTATCATTTAATACTCCTATTAATTTTTCTATATTTTTATTTAATCTATTTTTATTAAAACTTATTGTAATATATTTACCTCTTATTTTATTTATTTGTTTACTAAGTTTATTATCTATATCTATTTCACTTATAAATATATCTTCATTAATTTTATTTTTATTTGTTATTTCACTTAAGTTTGCTAGTTTTTCACTAGTTTCTAAGAATAAATTATCTTTAAACATACTATCACCTATTATTAAAATGAAGGTTTTAGTTGATTTTTATACATATTTTTGATAGAATTTATTTGTACTTAAAAGGGAGGTGCATTATCTTGGCAAATATCAAAAGTCAAAAGAAAAGAATTATAACTAATAGAAAAAGTGCTTTACTTAATAATGATGTTAAACAAAGTATGAGAACTGCTATTAAGAAATTCGAAAAAGCTTTAAAAGAAGATGTAGAAACTGTAAATGAAAAATTCACTACTGCAGTTAAAGCAATAGATAAAGCTCAATCTAAAGGCGTTATTAAAAAGAATACTGCTGCTAGATATAAATCAAATTTATCAAGTAAACTTAAACAAGTAACAAGTAAGTAATTACTTGTTTTTTATTTATATTTATTTTATAATAGATTTATGAAAACGATAAAGAATATAATATTTACAATATTAATGATGGGGTTAGTTTTGTTTGTATACTTTAAAAGAGATGATATTAGTATTACTATTAAAGAGTTCTTGATGAAAGAAAATGAACCATTAATAAAAGATAGTAATGAATATAAAAGAGATTTCGATTATATTAAATTTACTTATACTAATGATTTCACACCTTATAATAAGGAAGATGTTTTAAATATTTATTTTAATATATTAAATAATGGATGGAATGATTTTACATTTTATTGTCCTAAAGAATATAAAGAATGTACGAGTGATATTGATGAAATTGCTAATGATCAAGAATTAATGACTAAAGTTAATGATTATGTTCATCCTTTCAATAGTTTTAGCGATTTGAATACTAAAATTAGTAGTAATGGAGAAATAAATATTATTGTGACACATAAATATACTAAAGATAAAATAGATTTAATTAATAATAAGGTAACCGAAATACTTAATATTTTACCTCTAGATGGAAAATCAGATAGAGATAAAATAAGTCTTGTACATAACTATATAATTAATCATTCTACATATGATGATAATATGATAAATAAGACTAGTCCTTATGATTCAACTAGTGCCTATGGTAACTTAATTGAGGGCTATAGTGTTTGTTCTGGTTACAGCGATGCGATGGCTATATTTTTAGATAGGCTTAATATTCCTAATATAAAAATTAGTAGTGAACATCATATATGGAACCTAGCATATGTTGAAGGAAAGTGGTTGCATTTAGATTTAACTTGGGATGATGCAGAAGATATTAGATATCAAAATAACTACTTTTTAATTAGTAAAGAAAAATTACACAAATTAGATAGACAAGAACATACTTATGATGAAGAGTTCTTCTTAGAAGCATATTAAAAGTTATAGATTTTCTAAATAATCTATAACTTCTTTTTCAGTGTTTTCAAAATCATTGTAATCTACATTAAACCACTTTATATTATCAAATTGATTATTAAACCAAGTATATTGTCTTTTAGCATACTTTTTAGTTTTAAATATTATTTCTTCAACAGCTTCTGTAAGTGTACATTTTTTTTCTTTATATTTAATTAGTTCACCATAACCTATGAAAGTTCGTACCTTTGGATAATGTTTTAATAAATAAGCTTCTTCTATAAATCCATTTATCAACATATCATATACTCTTTTTTCTAAATGATAATATAATTTTTCTTTAGAAGTAGTTAAACCAATAATTGTAAAATCATATAATGGGGTATCTTTTTCTTCACTATTTTTTATTATATTTCCAGTGTTTTCATAATGATTTAAAAATCTTTCTAATCTCTTTCGATTATTAACGTGTATATTATTTTCTTCATATATTGAATCAACCATACTCTTTAATTCTTCATTAGAAAATTTTGAATAATCTTTATCACTAGTTTTATTTTCTATATCAAATTTATAATCATATAATAGTGCTTTAATATATAAACCTGAACCACCTACTATAATGATATTTTTATTTTCTTTTATTAATTTATCTAATATTTTTCTTCCATCTTTTTGATAATTACATACAGTATAATTTGTACTTAAAGGCACTATATCAATCATATAATGTGGTATTCCACAAGTCTCTTTTTCAGTCACTTTAGCCGTTCCAATATTTGCCTCTTGATATACTTGTGTTGCATCAGCATTTATAATTACGGCATCGTATTTTTTTGCTAAATCTATACTTAATTTGGTCTTTCCTACTCCAGTTGGTCCTGCGATTACAATTATTTTACTCATCTTCTTCATCCTTTTCTACAATATTTCCATCATCATCTAAGGTTAAATTATTAACCTCAAGCATTTCAATAAATTCCATAAAATCCATAACTAACAACTTCTATTTAATTTTTTTGTATCGAATATTTGATCAAATGAACTTAAATATACACTAAAAAGTGTTTCACTATTTAAAGTTTCTAATATTTCTTCTTCACTCATTCCTAAATATCTCAAATATTCAATAATCATTAATTCTTGTTTAAGTTTATATTTATAAAGCTTTTCTTTATATTCTTTTGTATACTTTAATGCATAAACTTCTCCAAGACCATTTTCTCCTATTTTAACTTTATCAATTTTCATAAAACCCTCCTTTAATCTACTCTTTTGAATAGCTTTTCTAATTCATACTTAGTATATTTTATTATTGTTGGCCTACCATGTGGACATGTATAAGGAAATTCACATTTAAATAATCTTTTAATTAATGTTTCTTGTTCAAGTGGTCCGATATTTGTATTTGCTTTTACACTCATCTTACATGACAAGTTTATAGCAATTCTTTCATTAAATTTAACTCGGTCGAAAGTCATATCCATATCAGTTAATATATCAAATATTTTATGAATACTCTCATCTTCTAATCCTTCTCTTATCCACGTTGGGTGTGCAATGATTCTTATTGTATTTACTCCAAATTCTTCAAAATCTATTCCAATACTATTTATAAATTCTTTCTTTTCCATAATTGTCATAAAATCTTTTTGTGATAATTCCATGCTTATTGGAAATAACAAATTTGTTTTATTTACTACTTGATTTTGTAATTCGCGCAAATACTTTTCATAATTAATTCTTTCATTAGCTGCATGAATATCTATCATATAAACATTATCTTTGTCATTAGCAAATAAATATAGTCCCATTGCAAGTCCTACAGGTTGAATCATCATAGTTTCTGTATCAAAATCAGTATCTGCAGTCAATTCCAGATTTTCATTAACCATAAAATTAATCTCTTGTTCTTCTACATTAACCGGCTTATCAGAAACATCATCATAAAAATTATATGCAGAATATTCACTTGTTTCTTCTTTTAAAGGAACAAATTGAGGCTGTGTTTCTTCCTCTATATAAGCCTTATATGTATTATTTGTATTATTTAATTTATCTCTTATTAAAGAAAATAATAATTCTTCTAAAGTATCCATTTTACTAAACTTTATATCTTGCTTAGTTGGATGAATATTAACATCTATGATTGTTGGATCTGTTTCTATATTAATAATAGCTATTGGAAATTTATTCTCTGCTAAAAATGTATGATATGCTTCTTTTATTATTCTATTTACATATTGATTAGTAACTATTCTTCCATTTACTATAGTTGTAATAGAACTTTTTGTACTTTTATAAACGTTTATATTGCTTACATATCCATTAATATCATAATCTAAATTACTTCCTTTTATTTCAACCATATTCTTACTAACATTGTATCCATATATCTCATAAATTGTTTTTAATAAATTATCACTACCACTTGTCTTAATTATATCTTTTCCATCGTTATTAAGAATAAATGTTATATGTGGGTGACTTAAAGCTAGCTTTTCGATTAAACTTACAACATTGTTTAATTCAGTATAATAACTCTTTAAAAATTTTAATCTTGCGGGTGTATTAAAAAACAAATTTTTAACAGCTATTGAAGTACCATTAGTTATTGAACTAATAGTATTTTCTTCTAATTTACCACCTTTTATAACTACTTTAGTTCCAATATTATTATTAAATGTATTTAATTCTACTTCACTTACACTCGCAATAGAAGGAAGAGCTTCTCCACGAAAACCTAATGTATTTATAAAGAATAAATCATTTTCATTTTTTATTTTACTAGTTGCATGCGGAGTGAAAGCAAGAAGAGCGTCATCTGGTTCCATTCCTTTACCATTATCAACTACTTTAATTTCTTTTATACCTGCATCAACTAAAGTTATTTTAATACTAGTGCTACCTGCATCAATACTATTTTCAACTAATTCTTTAACAACACTACTAACTCTTTCTACTACTTCACCAGCAGCAATTTTATTTGAAAGAGATTCACTCATCACTTTAATAACTCCCATAATGCCTCCTATACTAATTTTGCTCTCTTACTAACTATCTTTTTATTAACAACATATAAAACTAATTCACTTGCATCCATTACTTTAATAAAACCAAAGCCTTCAATAACTATGTCTTCATTACCATTGGTTTTAACATATAATTTATCTAAATTAAATAAATCCATATTTCTAATTAATTTACATTTCTTATATTCTAGTTCATTTTTTAAATAAAAAATCAAATTCAAAGTATTATTACTTCTATTTTCAACTCTCATAAAATTATCTATTATTAAAGCATCTCCACTATATAAATGATATATTTTTGGGTGTATTTCTTTCTTAGGTAGTTTTCTTTTATATTCATTCATATCTATATAATTCATAACTAATCTTTCGCTTGTGAATCCCGGAGTATCAATGATAGTTAATTCATCACTCAATTTAATTTTAATCATTTCAGTTGTTGTATTTGGTAGAATACTTGATGTAACTATACTTTTCATACCTTTACTATTTAGTAAAGCGTTTACTAATGTGCTTTTTCCGGAATTGGTAAATCCTACTATATAAATTTCTTTAATATTGTCACTTATCAATTTATCATATAATAAATCTATATTCATCTTTTTTGTTGAACTAGATATAATAATGTCAAATGTTTCATCAAAGAAATTCTGAATCCATTTCACAACCTTTGTACTTCTAATACTTTTTGGCAATAAATCTCTTTTTGTAAGCACTAGATATTTCTTAGTTTTAATTTTTTTTAAAGGTTCTAAAGTAAGTTTACTAAGTGTTGTAATATCTGCCAAATATAAAACCGGTTTGTTTTCTTTATTTATTTTTTCTATAAAAGCATCTATATCTACCTTTTTATCTATTACACTAGTTTCTCCATAATGAGTAATTTTAAAACATCTTTCACAATACTCGCTTTTATCATATACACTTTCTTTTACATAACCAACTTCATCACTATTGGTTGTTTGTAATATTTCTCCACATCCAATACACTTTTTAATCATAATACTTACCCTTTTTAAATAAATCCTTTTTCTCTAAAATATTAATTATTATCTTTTCTATTTGTCTATTCATAAAAGTCCATTTGCTATCTTTTTTACTAATAGGATTTACTAATATACTTGTCATTCCCATTTTGTTAGCCCCATAAACATCTGTTAAGAATTGGTCTCCAATACATGCAACCTCTTCATTTTTAACATTATATACTTTCATAATTTTTTTATAATTTTTTGAAAGAGGTTTGCAAGATAAAAAGCAAGAGTCTATTTCAAGATGATTTCTAAATGGTTCAACTCTTTCTTTTTTACTATTACTCATTATTATTGGTTTAAGACCTAAATCTTTTATTTTAAGCATCAAATCAAACATTTCATTAGTAGACACTTTAACATCTACTGGTGCGATAGTATTATCTAAATCAAAAACAACCAATTTTATTCCATTTTTCTTTAATTTATCATAGTTAATTCTATATATACTTTGAGCATATATATCAGGCACAAACTTATCCATTTTCAACTCCTATCTTTCATCTAATTCAAATTCTTGATTTAATATTCTTATAGTGTCACCTGGTTTAGCCCCCATATTTCTTAATTCTTCATCTACACCTAAATTCTTTAATTTTCTTGCAAATCTAAGTGCAGCTTCATCACTGTTAAATCTTGTTCTTTTAAGCAATGTCTCTAAATTTTTTCCACTGATAAGCCAAGTTTCATCATTTATTCTAGTTATTTCATATGGTTTTTCATTTTTAAATTCATATAATACATAGCTTTCATATTCATTTTCTTCATATATATCAGTTTCTTCTTCTTTATCTAATAACTCTCTTAATTTGTACTTTAATTCATTAATATTTTCCATTGTTATAGTACTTGTACATATAACTTCTTCATTTGGATATTCTTTTTTAAACTTATCTATATTTTCTTTTGATGATGGCATATCAATTTTATTTAATATAACTAAACTTTTTTTATTATAAAGTTTTTCACTATATTTTTTTAATTCATTCTTAAGTAATTTATAATCATCTAAAATATTGTTTCCTTCAGATTCACTAGCATCTAAAACAAACGCGATTACTTTGGTTCTCAAAGCATGTTTTAAGAATTTATCGCCAAGTCCTATTCCTTCACTTGCTCCCTCTATAATACCAGGAAGATCAGCAACTACATAAGATTTTTCTTTTAAATCTACTACACCTAAATTTGGTGTAAGAGTTGTGAAATGATAATCTGCAATTTTAGGCTTTGCAGCACTAATCACGCTAATAATACTACTTTTTCCAACACTTGGTAAACCAACTAAACCTACATCCGCTAATAACTTTAATTCACATTTAATTGTTTTTTCTTCTCCTTCAAGTCCATATTCACTTATAGTTGGAGCTTTGTTTTTGTTAGATTTAAAAGCAGCATTACCTTTTCCACCTTTACCACCACGCGCTATTATGGCAGTTTCTTTATCTTTAACTAAATCTGCTATAACAAGATTAGTATCAGTATCTATTACAGTTGTACCAATCGGTACTTTAATAAAGATGTCTTCTCCCATAGCACCGGTTCTATTAGCACCACTTCCATTACTTCCTTTATTACCTTTAATTATTTTTTGATATCTTAAATCTATAAGTGTCTTTAAACCTTCATCAGCAACAAAAACAATGTTACCACCATTACCACCATTGCCACCATCTGGTCCACCTTTTTCAATAAACTTTTCGTGTCTAAATGATGTGCATCCATCACCACCACGACCTGCTTTGACTTTTATAATAACTTCATCTATAAACATGTTCTCACCCCATTTGATAATAGTATTTTATCATAATACTTAGTAAATAACAACAAAATACACCATTACGGTAACAAAAATACTTGATTTTAACTTAAAAATATTGTAGAATATTGTTATTCAAGATTAATGCTACAAATTTTGATAAGGATATATTTTATATATCTATTTAATTTAAAGTGCTATTATGTACTACATAAAAATTCAACTAGAAATAGTTGTTTTTTTATTTATTTTTTGTCTAAATTAATTGACATGTATATTACTTTAACACGGGTATATCTGTTTGTCAATATTATGTTTGCTTTTTTTGTAAAAATTATCTTTATGTTTAGTAATTAAATATTATTATAATTTGAGTAATTTTAGAAACTATAAATGGTAAAATAAAATGTAGGAAATCGGTAAATTTAAATGTTGGTTTTCCTACATCTTTTTTATGATACAACTACCACATGTTATATAAAATAAAAATAGGTATTATATTTCCCTATTTATTAAATAATTTTGAGTGACTTCCTGTATCTACCATATAAAGTATTAAGTTATTATCATCATATTGATATATTAAAAGCCAATCGCTTTTTTTACCACCTAAATGACATTCCCAATATTCACCATCTTTTCCATAATTAATTAATTTATGATTATTATAGGCAATGTCTAACTTTTGTTTACACGCTAATTTGTCGATAACATCTAATAAAATATCAATATCTTTGTTTTGCTTAGTTATCTTCTTTAAAGATTTTTTAAATTGTTTGGAATAGATAACATCATATTTATAGTTATTCATCAGATAATAATGCTTTCTTTAAATCTTCTCTATTACTATAACGTGGGTATTTATCAGGATTATTTCTCATTTCTTCTATTTCTGCAAATGCTTCTAATAATTCTTTACTAGGTGTAGGATTTACTACTTCAAAAGGTACACCATTTCTTTTAACAACTTGTGTTAAAGCCATATTAATAAATGTACTCATATTTAACCCTAAATCTTTTAAAATTGTTGTTGCTTCTTCTTTTATTTTAGCATCTACGTTTACATTTATAGCGCTTACTAAACTAGCCATAATATAATCATCTCTCTTTCTATTTAGATAATATCATATTTTTTTGTTATAGTCAAGATATTTACTACATATTTTCCACATAATATCTTTATATTATTATATGCGATTTTTAATTTTTGATGTAAAAAAAGACCAAGATTACTCTTGATCTATATTCTATTCATTTTAACATTTAAAGTATAATCATCAACTATATCTTTACTAAATTCATAAGAAACTATTTCATCAAACTTAGCTAGTAATTCACTAGATATAATATCTTTATTATTATTTAACATATTAAGTAATTCTGTATTATCACTTTCAAATTTAATATCGATTCTATCTTCAACATTAAACCCAGCTTCTTTTCTAAATAATTGACATTGTCTAATAATATCTCTTAATATTCCTTCATTTCTTAATTCTTCAGTAATATTAACATCTAATATAACAAAGTTAGTTCCATCGCTCTTAGCATCATATCCTTCTTTTTGAACTATTCTTATATCTAACATATCATTAGTTAAAGCATATTCTACTCCATCACTATTAAACTTAATATTTTCTAAATTATTTAAATCAGAATCACTTAATTCGCTTACAAACTTAGTAAATTCTTCAATATTTTTACCAAATAGTTTACCTACTTCTTTAAAATTAGGTTTAACTTGATAAGATAAATACTTACTCTTATCAGTTATATACTCTACTTCTTTAACATTTAATTCTTCTTTAATAAGATCAACTAAATCTTTAGTAATACTCTCTATATTTTTATCTAGATAAACTTTACTTAATGGTTGTCTTATCTTAACATTAGCTTCTTCTCTAGCATTTCTACCTAAACTAATTAAATCTCTTACTAAATCCATCTTAGTTTCTATAGTTTCGTCTATTAAGGACTCATCACATTTAGGGAAATTGCTCAAATGAACACTTTCTTCATTAGTTAAATTTCTATATATTTCTTCTGACATATATGGGCTTACTGGTGCGATTAATTTAGATACTCCAACAAGTACATCATAAGTAACTTTATATACACTTAGTTTAGATGAATCTAATTCACCTTTCCAGAATCTTCTTCTATTTCTTCTTATATACCAGTTAGATAAATCTTCATTTAAGAATTGTGTTATTGGTTTAACAACTCTATTTAGATCATATTCATCGTATGCAAGTGTTACTTCTTTAACTAATTTATTATATTTAGAAAGTAACCATCTATCTATTTCTTCATAATCTGTATTATTTATAAAATCCTTAGTATCTAACTTATCAGCATTAGCGTACATTGCAAAGAAATTATAAGTATTTTTAAGTGTGCTAAATACTTTACTATTTACTTCTTTAACTCCTTCTACATCAAACTTAAGTGGTGTCCATACAGGAGATGCACTTAACATATAGTATCTTACTGGATCTGCTCCATATTGAGTCATTATTTCTTCTGGATTAATTATATTTCCAGTACTTTTACTCATCTTTTTACCTTTAGCATCAAGCATCATATCATTAACTACTACATTTTTAAAACTTGATACACCACTTACTATAGTAGATATACAAATTAATGAATTAAACCATCCACGAGTTTGATCTACTCCTTCAGCTATGAAATCTGCTGGAAAATGACTTTCAAATAATTCTTTGTTTTCAAATGGATAATGCCACTGTGCATAAGGCATTGCACCAGAGTCAAACCATACATCCATTACATCTGGTACTCTATTCATAGTTTTACCACATTTAGGACACTTAATATGTAAGTCGTCTACATATGGTCTATGAAGTTCTATATCAAATACATTAACATCTTCTATTAACTTATCTTGTAATTCTTGTCTACTACCTATACATTCAACATGACCACAATCACAAGTCCATAAAGGCATTGGACATCCCCAGTATCTATTTCTTGAAATACCCCAGTCAATCATATTTTCTAACCAGTTATTAAATCTCTTTTCACCTACAAACTCAGGATACCAATTGACACTTCTATTAGCTTCTAATATTTTATCTTTATATTCAGTAGTTCTAATATACCAAGCTGGTTTAGCATAATAAATAAGTGGACTTTTACATCTCCAACAATGAGGATAATCATGTGTTAATTTTATTTTCTTAAATAATTTATCATTCTCTTTTAAATATTTAATAATTTCTATCTCTAAATCTTTATCAGTAACTAAAGTACCTTTCCATGGTCCAGTTGTATAACATCCATCTTTACCAACACTTTGTACAAATCCAATATTATTTTCTCTACATACACGGTTATCATCTTCTCCGTATGCAGGCGCTATATGAACAATACCTGTTCCATCGGCATCAGTTACATAATTATCAGCAAGTATTTGGAAAGCATTGCCTTCAACAGCCACAAATGGCATAAGTTGTTCATACTTCTTACCTACTAATTCACTACCTTTATATGTTTCTAGTACTTCATATTCATCACCTAATACTTTATTGGCAAGTGATTCACCTACTATAAACTTATATCCCATAGATTTAACTAATAGATACTTATAATCAGGATTAACACATAAAGCAACATTATCCATTAAAGTCCAAGGTGTAGTAGTCCAAACTAATACATACACGTCTTCATTTACTAATTTAAAAGGTACTATTACTGTATTAACAGAATCTTCTTGATATCCTTGACTAACTTCATTTTGAGATAACTCAGTACCACATCTAGGACAATAAGGTAAAACTTTATTACCATGATATATTAATCCTTTATCAAAAATATTCTTAATTAGCCACCATTCAGACTCTATATAATCATTACTACAAGTAATATAAGGATTATCACAATCAATTAATTGTCCCATCATATCAGTAACTTTATTTACTTCATCTATATTAGTAGCAGTCTCTTTATTACATTCTTTACAGAAATTCTCAATACCAAAATTTTCTATATCAGCTTTAGTCTTAAACCCTAATTTCTTTTCTACATTTACTTCAATTGGAAGTCCATGAGTATCCAGTCCTATCTTTCTAAGTACTCTTTTACCTTGCATAGTTTGATACTTACAGAATGCATCTTTAATAGTTTTAGCAAATACATGATGTATTCCAGGTTTAGCATTAGCATATATTGGTCCATCATAGAACACATACTCTTCTTTACCATTTCTGTTCTCTATAGTCTTCTTAAGTAAATCCATTTCTTTCCAACTATTAAGAATCTCACTTTCTCTTTCATGATTACTTTTACTTATTTCTTTATACATAAAAAACTCCTTCCATAAAACAAAAAAGCCATACATAGGAGCAGCTAACGTTACCATCCTAAATATATAGCTTATCTTAATTTATTTAACGCATATATGCGGCTTTAACTTATCCTTAAAGCACATCCAGAGTGATACTCATATATATTCATTATTAGTTTACACCAACCACTAACTCTCTATAAACTCCTATATATAACATCTCTTTCATTTGTTTTACC
>CAKORV010000006.1 GCA_934101625.1 uncultured Bacilli bacterium
GAAAGAACAAGTTTTTCTTCAACAAATGTGGCCAATACAACGGGTACATTATATAAAACAAATAAAACAGAAGATGGTAGTTATGTGTACTATTATTCAGGAAATACAACAAATAACTGGGTAAAATTTGGAGGGTTTTATTGGAGAATAATAAGAACAAATGAAGATGGAAGTGTAAGACTTTTATATTCAGGAACAAGTCATGATACAACAACTGGCTATATCGGAAATTCAGCGTTTAATAGTAATAAAGATGATCCAATGTACGTAGGATATATGTATGGAACAAACGGTTCTTTAACTAATAATAGAACTAATGCTAATGAAAGTACAATCAAAACAACAATAGATACATGGTATAAAAATAATTTATTAACTAATTATGATAAATATATAAGCAAGTCAGCAATATATTGCAATGATAGAAGTATAGGTTATCAAGGAAATAATGGATTAACTAATATTTTAGATTATGGTGCTTATACTAGATTAAATACTAATAAGACGCCCTCATATAAATGTGGAGCAAATACAAGTGATGGATTATTTGAAGATTCTCAAGCTATAGAAGATAAGTTTAGTGCAAGCACTAATGGCGGAGGAAATGGTCAACTAAAGTATCCAGTAGCACTTATGACAGCAGATGAAATATCGTTTGCTGGTGGAGTATATCACACTAATTTGTCAAGTCCATATGCATGGTATTATAATAATAGTGCTGGAAATTCAGTGACTGGTTCTATTTTTTGGTGGTTGCTTTCTCCATATGATGGATTAGATTCTTATTCTGGTGTGTTTTACATTCTTGGTTCGAGTTCTCCAGGATATTTTGGGGATAAACGTGTAGATTATGAATATTCAGTCAGACCAGTTATATCTATATCAAAATGTGCTAAGGTTAAATCAGGTACAGGAACACCAACAGATCCTTACGTTGTAAATGAAAATAGTTGTAGTTAAAAATACTTAAAAAAGCATTTTTTTCTTGACTTTGTAGTATTTTTTGGTACAATATTGTTGGTGATGAGGAAATGGGTAGACCAAAAAAAGAATTAAAGACAAAAACTGAAGAAGAAGTTAAACATGATGAATATTTAAGAGATTTGGAAAGAGAAGTAATTCGTCAAGTGGTTGAAGCAAGAAAAAGCCAACACTTATCACAAAGAGTTGTCGGTGAACGTGCAGGTATTATAAGAGAAACTGTTGCTAAAATAGAAAATAATTTAAATAGTCCTCAAATAAATACATTGATAAAATTACTAGAACCAATCGGGTTTACTTTGGGGGTTATTCCTCTAGTAAAAGAAGAAACTGAAGAAAATTCTGAATCAGAATTAGTAAATGAATAGGAAAAGCCTATTCTTTTTTATTAAAAATATCAAACGAATTATTGACAAACATATATACTTGTGCTATTCTGTTGTTGTTGACATGAAGGATAAATAATGTTTATGTTTAAAAATACTAATGAATTTGATATAATTTAGTTAGTGATATATATGAAATTTAAATATAATAATAATGAATATGACATAATTATAGAGAAAAAGAACAATAAAAATACATATATAAGAGTTAAACCAGATTTGAAGATATATGTTACTACAAACTATTTGATGCCTACTAAGAGTATACTTAAATTAATTAATGATAATGAATCTAGTATTATTAGAATGATAGATATAGCTAGTAAAAAGAAAGATAAAGCTGATACATTTTATATATTAGGTGAAGCATATGATTTAGTTAAATGTAATATTACTAAAAGTATATATATAGATGATAATAAAATTTATTATAGTAAAGATAACGTATTAGATAAATATCTTAGAGAAAAGGCAAGTACAATATTTAAAGAAAGATTAGATTATTGGATGAATATTATAAGTGGTATTCCATATCCAAATTTAATAATTAAAAAGATGACTAGAAAATGGGGTTATTGTAATAAAAATAAAAAATTAATATGTTTAAATTTAAATCTTATTAGATATAGTATAGATGAAATTGATTATGTAATTGTACATGAATTGTGTCATTTTATACATTTTGATCATAGTAAGAAATTTTGGGAAAGTGTAAGTAAATATAAACCAAATTATAAATTAAATAGAAAGGTATTGAATGAAGAATGATAGATAGTGTTAATAATGAAAAAGTAAAGTATTTTAAAAGACTTAGAGATAAAAAATATATTTTAGATGAAAAGAAATACATTGTGGAAAGTGAACACTTAGTAGAAGAAGCTTATAAAAGTGGTTTGTTACTTGAAGTTATTACATCTAAAAGTGATACTAATTATGATGTAAAAACTACACTTGTAAGTGAAAAAGTATTAAAAAGTATTAGTTTACTTCCTAGTGCGCCTAATATAATGGGGGTAGTTAAATATAAAGAAGGTAATGAAATTGTTGGTAATAAAATTGTTTTATTAGATAATGTACAGGATCCAGGAAATGTTGGTACAATTATAAGAAGTGCACTTGCGTTTAATGTTGATACTGTAATACTTAGTAATGATTCTGTTAATTTATTTAATGATAAAATGATTAGAAGTAGTGAAGGTACTATATTTAAAATGAATGTTATTAAAATGGATTTAAGGAGTGCTATTGAAAAGATACACTTATTAGGAATTAAAGTATATTATGCAGATATGAATGGAACAATAGATTTAGATAATGCTAAAATAAATGATTATGCGTTGGTACTTGGTAGTGAAGGTAAAGGAATAAGTGATTATATAAAAGAACTATCTGATGAAAGTATAAATATTCCTATGAATAATTTATGTGAAAGTTTGAATGTTTCAGTAACTGGTGGTATAATAATGTATAAATTTAGGTGAAAATTATGGAATATGTATGTATTGGGAAGTTAGTTAATACTCATGGAATTAAAGGTGAAGTGAGAATATTAAGTGATTTTGAATTTAAGAATAAAGTTTTTGTTAAGGGTTTTAAACTATATATAGGAAAAGATAAAGAATGTGTTACAATAAATAGTTATAGACATCATAAAGTTTTTGATATGTGTCTATTTGATGAATACAATTATATAAATGATGTTCTTAAGTTTAAAGGAAGTTTGGTATATATTCATAAAGATGATCTTAAATTAAATGATGATGAGATATTAGATAGTGATCTTATTGGATTAGAAGGCTATTATAATAATGAAATTATTGGTAAAGTAAAAGATATAATAAATAATAATGGTTATAAATTAATACTAATAAATGATAAATATATTCCATATAATAAAGAGTTTATTGAAAATATTGATATTAAGCAAAATAAAATTACATTTAAAAATTTGGAGGGACTTTTATGAGAATAGATATTCTAACATTATTTCCTAGTATTATTAATTCTTATTTAGATGAAAGTATTATAAAAAGAGCTATTGAAAAAGGATTAGTTAATATAAATGTAATTAATATTAGAGACTTTAGTCCTTTTAAAAGTGGTCAAGTAGATGATACGCCTTATGGAGGCGGTGGTGGAATGGTATTGATGTGTGAACCAGTCTTTAAGGCAATTGATAGTGTTAAAACGAGTGATTCAATCGTTATTATGACAACGCCGGCGGGTATTAAGTATAATCAAAGTACAGCAGTTGATTTGACAAAATATAAACATTTGATTTTATTGTGTGGACATTATGAAGGATTTGATGAAAGAATTAAAACTAAAGTTGATATGGAAATAAGTATTGGTGATTATGTTTTAACTGGTGGTGAATTAGCAAGTTTAGTTATAACAGATTCGGTTGTAAGACTATTAGAAGGTGTTATTACTGATACTAGTCTAGAAAGTGAATCATTTACTGATAATTTATTAGATTATCCAGTTTATACAAAACCAAGAGAGTATAAGGGTTTAAAAGTACCAGATGTTTTATTAAGTGGAGATCACAAAAAAATTAATGAATATAGATTAGAAGAAAGAATTAGAATAACTAAAGAAAAGAGACCAGATTTGTTAAAATAAATATTAAGTAGGTGGGTTTATGTATTATGTAAAAAGAAAGGTAAAGAAAAATAAATTAAAGAATATTGGTAACATCAAAGGATTAGAAATTAAACCTAAAAAGAAAGAACAAATAGAAAAAATTATAATTATTGATTCAGAAATGAGTAATAATTATATTAAAAAAATTCTAGATAGAAAATTTAAAAATATGTATAAAAAAATATATGAATATTTAATGAAAGATGAAGGATCAGAAGATGGAATTAAAGCTTGTCTTTCTGAAATAGAGAAGTTAAAAAGTTTAATATTTTATAAATATCAAGAATATATGAAGGTTAAATTATATAAAGAATATTTAGCAAAGATAGTATTGACAACTGAAGAATTAAAAAACAAAGATATGGAAAGAAATTTCTTTAATCAAATTATGAGAACAACAGTTCCAAATTATTATGATACAGAAGAAGAAATCAGGGGTAAGAGTAGATAATGAATATAGATTTATTATATAATTTTGTAAGTCAACATTTGGGTAAATGTGATTTTTGCGATAGAAAATTTTTAGAAGAATTAAGTTATGTTTTGAAATTATCTTTTGGACTAGGTAGTTATTTTTATCGAATAGAATTAAAAGATTTATCAAATAAAAAGGCATTAGCTCTTTATCAATATCGTACTGGAAAGGTTAATTTAGACATTAATTGTTGCAAAAAATATATTAGTGAAATTATTAATACATTTGATAAACAAGGTAAAACTGAACTTTGTGAATATCATATATATTCAATATTATTACATGAAATAATTCATGCTTGTCAATATATGTTTTTAAATAGCGATATTGATAATATTAATAGAGTACTGCTAATTGATTCACTTAAAGTTTTAAAGGGAAATTTTAATTTAAGTGATAGCGATAAAGAAAATATTTTTAATTCAAGTAAAGCTAACAATATATATACAAAATATCACTCATATTTTCCTATCGAAAGGGAAGCAAATTTAGTAAGTGATAATATTATGAAAGGTATATATAGTAATATAACAAATAAAGATGTTTTATTAAGAATACAAAATGATTATTTAAAAGCTAATTTGTATCCATATGTAAATGAATATAAATTAACTTCTCCTACAAAAGAGTTTTATAGAATTATAGGAAGAGAAGATAAGTTTAGAAAAATGAATTATGATTATTTAAATTTGAATGATAGATTTGAATTAGGTTTACCAATAAATTTGGAGGAATTTGTTAGGATAATAGATGAAAATAGTACTAATCTGAATAGAAATTTAAGTATTAAATTTAATAAAAGTTCTTTTAAAATTGTATAAAATTGTTGATTAAATTTGATTTTTATTGTAATATTATCTTAGAGTAAAAGGGTTGATAAAATGACTACAATAGAAATTATATTTAAATTATTAAGAATTTGGTCTGTTTTTGCAGCTTATACATTATTATTTTCAATCTTGGTAGTTTGTTCGGGATATAGAATATTTGAAAAAGCAGGTAAAAAGAAATGGCAATCATTTATACCAGTTTATAATCTAATTATTATGTTAGATATAGTGAAATTAAGTAGATTATATTTTTTATTATTACTACTACCACTTACTAATGTATTAGTTATATACATAATGCTTTATAGACTTAGTATAGTATTTGTAACTGAAAAGAAATTTGCAATGGGATTAATATTATGCGCTGCAATTTTTTTACCAATTTTAAATTATAGTTATGAGTTAAGACTTACTGAGGAAGAAGAGAAAAAACTTGATGATGTGAGTGATAATATGATTAGTTTATTAACTAATCAACAATACAATGAACTTAATAAGCAAGAAGAGAATAAACCACAGGTAGATAGTGTGTTTAAAGGAAATTTAAAGGGTGAAATAGAACCGGCTCCTACTTTTAAAGCAAATAAATTAAAGTATAAACAAATAGTTGAAGAAGAAAAACCAATTAAAGTTGAAAGAGTAGAGCAAGTTGAGGTTAGAGATTTAAAGAAAAATAAGTTTGTAAATCCAAAAACTGAGGAAGAAGATGATTCAATAGAAATTGTTGAATTATAATTTCTTCCTTTTTATTATATTTAATTTATTTTAGTAGTTTTGTTAAAATAAATATGATATAATTTTATTGTAAATTAAGGAGGATAAATTATGAAACAAAGAGTTATTAGTGCAGTGGTGGCTTTAATTATTTTAATACCACTAATTATATTAGGAGGAAAGCCTTTCGCAATAGTTGCATCGTTAATAGGATTAGTAGGATATTATGAATTATTAAAAAATAAATGTAAAGATAAAGATATTCCATTTTTAATGAAAGTTATTAGTATACTTTGCTTTCTATTAATTGTTGTAAATAATTGGAATGTTGGAGGAAGTTTGTTTATAGCTGATTATAAAAGAATACCTTTGATTATATTTTTATTAGTATTACCGATTGTGTTTTATAATAAAAAATATGATATTGAAGATTCTTTATATCTATTAGGCTCAGTATTATTTTTAGGAGTAGGTTTTAATCAAATTATAGCAATTAGATTATTAGATATTAAATATTTTGTTTATTTAATATTAATAACTATATTTACTGATACATTTGCATATATTGTAGGTAGGTTAATAGGAAAACATAAAATGTGTCCTAGTGTTAGTCCAAATAAAACATGGGAAGGATTTGCTGGTGGATTGGTTTTTGGAACATTTATAAGCACAATGTACTATATTAATGCTTTTAATTATTCTAAGAATATATTCTTATTAGTTATAATTACTGCAGTATTAAGTATAGTTGGACAACTTGGCGATCTTGCATTTAGTAGTATTAAAAGACACTATAATATAAAAGATTTTGGAAATATTATGCCTGGACATGGTGGAGTTTTAGATAGACTAGATAGTATTATTTTTGTTATATTAGCATTTTGCTTTTTAATAAATTTATTTTAGAGAGGGAGAAACTATGAATTTTATAATAACATTGCTTATATTAATTGTTGTACTTGGAATAATTGTATTCATTCATGAATTAGGACATTTCTTAGCTGCTAAAAAAGTTGGAGTGTATGTACATGAATTTGCTATTGGAATGGGACCAAAAGTCTTTAGTTTTAAAAGGAAAAATGATGAAACAGTTTATAGTTTAAGACTTCTTCCCTTAGGTGGATTTACTGCTCTTGCAAGTGATTCAGAAAGTGGTGAAGGCTTAAAGAAAGAACAAATACTTGAAAATAAAACAGCATTACAAAAGTTCTTTGTATTAATAATGGGAATAGTATTTAATATGCTTTTAGCAATAGTATTTCTATTTATAAATGGACTTATATATGGAAGTCCTAAAACTGATCCGTATGTAGGAGAAATATTAGAAAATAGTCCTGCATCCAAAACAATATTAAAAACTGGTGATTTGATTACTAAAGTAGATAATAAAAGTGTATATAGTTGGGATGATGTGTTACTTGAAACGAGATTTGGCGAAAAGAAAGATGTTTATACATTTACTATAATTAGAGATAATAGTGAGTATGAAATTGATATAGCACCCGAATATAAAAAGAATGATGATGGAGAAGAAACACCAAGTTTTGGATTTGCATCAATGGTTAAAAAAGAAAAAGGTTTTTTACCAGCACTTAAATATGGCTTTGTTGGTACATTCAAGTCAATTGAAAGTGTGTTTAACATTTTAGGAAAATTAATAACAGGTAAAATTGGTGCTGACAATTTAAGTGGACCAATAGGTGTTTATTCAGTAATAGATACTATTAAATCTCAAGGTTTAGAAAATTTAATATATTTAACTGCTTATTTAAGTGTTAATGTTGGCGTTATAAATTTAATTCCAATACCAGTATTTGATGGTGGAAGAATATTAATCTTATTAATTGAAAAGATTAAGGGTAAAAAGGCAAATCCAAAATTAGAGACATGGTTAAACAATATAGGCGCAATATTACTAATTATCCTAATGATATATGTTGCAATAAATGATATATTAAAATTGATTTAAAGGAGTATAAAATGAAAAAGTTATATTTATTTGGGTTAATAGTTTTATGTTTAGCAATTTCATTACTAACTTATTATTTTGTAAATGGTAGTTCTGCCAAGACTTTAAATGATTATGAAATACATAATGTTTCTTATATTGCTGATGATTTGATAAAAGAGACAAAAATAAATTTCAAAATTTTTAAAAAGTATTCTGATTATAAAGAGTTTTGTAATCAATATAATTTAGAAGAAAAACTTACAAAAAAAGATTTTAATAGATATTCATATTTAATGATATATAATAATTATACAAATAAAGATGATTTTGATATAAGTAGTTTCAAAGTTGATTCTAAAAGTATAACAATAAAAGCTTCTAATAAAGTTGATGATAATGAAATTAATGGTACAGTTATATATTTGTATTCAATTAATAAAAAGAATAAAGAGGCATTAAATAATGTGAAAATCACTATAGATAAAGTTGAAGATAAAACTGAAGATAATAAACCTGATGAGGATACCATAAATTTATCTGAGAAAATAAATAATTGGTTAACGGATACAAAAAAAGATGAATATGTTGTTACAGTTTTAGCTCAAACTTGGTGTCCACATTGTAATAGTTACAAACCTACTATGGAAGAAGTAAATAATGAATATAATTTTAAATTATATTGGGTTGATTTAGATCTATTAACGAAAACAGATTATAATACAATAAAAAACACTTATGAATTATCACATTATACTGGTACTCCTTACACTTTTGTTGTGAAAAATGGAGAATTTATAAGTTTTAATGTAGGAAATAAAACTAAAGAAGATTTAATAAATTATTTAAAAGCATCCGGAGTTATTGAATAAATTTTTTCAATGAGTTCAATGCTTTTTTTCTCCTATAATTAAAGTAATTGTATTTAATAATATACTTACACGAACAAAATTTGCTCTTGTTAAATATAAAAATATTTACTATAATGAATATACAATAGAAGGAGTAAGAATATGGGTAGTTATAATAAGAATAAAGAAATTGTTAATGCTTGTAAACATTATTATGATATAGTTAATTTTGAAATATATGAAGGAGAAAATATTAAACAAAATATTATAAATATGTATACTGATTATATTTTTAGTATGGATATTATTACTAAAAGAGAAAAAGAAAAATTAGCAGAAGTAGATAAAATTGTGTATAAATTTTTAACTGATAAAAGATTTAATAGGGAAATGATTAAAGAACTTTCTAATTTAAGAATTTCAAAAGCAGTTACTAATGTTATTGAGTATGTTATGAATAAAATGATTGAATTTTTTGAAGATTATAAAACTGTTTATACTAGGAACATATATATACCAAGATGGATTTAATTTACATTCATCTTTTTTTGTGCTATAATTTATACATGTTCTCGTAGCTCAGCTGGAAGAGCAACCCCCTCCTAAGGGGTAGGTCGGAGGTTCAAATCCTCTCGGGAACACCAACTTTCGAATATAACTAGAGTTATCTAGTTTTTATTTATCAATTTAGGGGATTTAATATGGCAGATGAATCATTAGAATATAAAAATAGAATTTATGAAATAAAAAAACAATTAATTAGAATTAAAGAACTTGGTGTAGATACTTCAAAATACGAAGAAATATTAAATGATACTATAAAAGATATAGAAAAAAGTGTATTTGATGCTAACAAAAAAGATGTATTTAAAAGCGCATTTGTCAGTCAAAGTTATTTAAATGGGTTAAATAAACTTGACAGATTGATAGTGTTACTAGGAGAATATAATTCATATTATAAAGCATTTAATACAGCATTATATATTGATTTATCATTAAAAGAAGAAATAGGAATAGATGAGCTTAATAAGTTTGTTAATGATATTATATATTCAATACGTAGTTTAAAATCATCGAATCATTTGAATTTTGAAGATGAACAATTAGTTTTAAGAAAAGTATATGATGTTGCTTATAAATTAATAAAAAAAGAAAAGAATGATAAATTTACTAATATGAGTAATTCTATTTATAAAAATAGTTTAGATATAAGTGAGAGCTTTGAAAAAGGAACAGAATTGGCAAATAATTTATCCAATATAGAAAAAGAAATAAAAAGGCAAAAGAAAGATTATGGAAAAGAAAGAACTAAAAGAATTGTTATACCTTTACTTTCATTTAGTCTTTCATTCACAGGTGTATATGCTACATGGAAAGCTTGTAAAAAAAGTTCATATGGAAATTATTGTGATGTCAAAACGAAAACTTATAGCACATTTAATGATGAGATTGTAGAAAAAAATGAAGGTAAAAAATTTACAAATGATATGAATGATAAAGTCACTGTTAAAAAGTATGGACATTGGATTTATGATAAAGATCATAAATATGGTTATAGAGAAGTAACTGAATACAAGGTTTCAGATATTATAAGTAAAAAAGATATTAAAGATTATGCGCTACTTGATGAGACAACTGGCTTGATTAAGTCATATATTTCACAGGAAAATGAAGGATATCTTGAATCATCAGATTTACCTTTAAAAAATATTAATGATGAAGTAGTTGTTAAGATTAAAAGTTATAAAAATCCAGTTAAAGAGTTAAATAAAGAAGAATGGATTTTAAAATCAGTTTTATTAACTATATTAGAACTTACAGTTTTAGGAACATTTACCGCGATTGTTTTTCCATACGTATTATATGAAGATTCTTATGATACAAAAATGAGAATAAAAAAAGTAATTGAAATTTATAATTCATTGTATGATGAACTAGAAAGCGAAAGAATTAAATTGAAATTTTTATTAGATAGTAATGAAGAACTAAAAAAAGAATATTTAAAGTTTTATAATAAAAATAAGTTTTTATTATCTAGTGAAAAAGAAACACATAATTTAACAATGGAAATGTTAGAGAAAAATCAAAACATTGATATGAGTAAAATTAATATTAAAAGGAGATTTTTAAAATAATTTCTTCTTTTTTTAGATTTTTGTTGACAAACATATGTGCTTATGATAAAGTGAATATAGTTGGAGTGAGGAAGATTATTATGAAGAAAAGTAACAATTATTTTAAAAGTATTTTAGGCGGTGTTTTAGGAGCTTTATTATTTGGAATACCTTGGGTATTAGTTTATGTTTATGGTGGGTATATTTTATCGATTTTGGCATTATTAATTGCTTTTGGAGCATTTAAATTTTATAAATTATTTGGTGGGATAGTTACTAAAAAGACAGGACTAATTATAACGATTATATCTCTTTTAACTTTGACTTTTTTAATACTTGTTGTTATTCCGAATATGCTACTACTTAAAGATGGATACTTAATTAACCTTAGTAATTTTAAAATTTTATATAATAGTAAAGATTTTGTTTCGAGTTTAATGAGAGATTATGTAATTTCATTAGTATTTACGGGTCTTGGAATAAGTGGTATTATTGCAAATATAAATAAAGAAGCATATATTAAAAATACTAAAACAGAAGAAGAATACTTAGATAATAAAGATAGTGATGAACAAATTAAAAAAATTAGAAAAATTTACGAAAAATATAATGCTATTAATAAAGAAAATGCAATACCTAATTCAGTTTTATTTAGTGAAATGAATGCAATAAATAAGAATCTTTTATTAAATAAAATCATTAATGATGGATTAATTGTTAAATATAAGGGAAGAACATATTTTGATATAGAAGCAGATGAAGATATAGATAAACAAATTATAAATGCTAAAAGAAATAAGAAAAGAAAATTAATTTCTACTATTTTGTTGAGTTTTATATTTATATTTTTTGCTATTATTATTGGTTTAGTGAGTGGAGAAGAAAATAACGATTTAAATGTTAACTTTAATAAAATTAATATTATATTACCTAATACTTACACATTTAGTAGTGATGACTCAAGTGAAAATTTGTATACATATTACTCAAATAATGAAAGTAATATTATAGATATAATAGCATTACTTAAAGAGGATTATATAGATGATTATAAAGATAGCTACGTTATAATGTTAGAAGAAGATTATGATGTTACTAAAGTAGAAGATACTGATAATGGATTTAAAGTTCAATATACTTCTGATAATAATTATTATTTTGTAGATTATGTTTACTATATAAATGATGAAGTTTATGCTGTTATATTTGCAACAAATGGAAATAACGACTTAAATGAATTTTTAACAGAAACTGAAAAAATTGTTAAAACTTTTAACTCTAAAAAAATAGGTGAAAATATTTAGATTTAAGGAATATAATTGTATATGGAAGAATTTTTAAATAATTATGAATTTTATAAAGATGTTGATTTAGTTAATTTAAATACTTATAGGGTTCATTCAATATGTGAGTACTTAATATATCCCAAAAAGATAAATGAACTAATAAATATTATAAAGTATTTAAAAGAAAATAGTATTGAATTTTTAATATTAGGTAATGGATCAAATATAATATTATCTAAGCAAAAATACAAAATTGTAATTAAACTAGATAAATTAAACATCATATTAATTAAGGGAAACATAGTAGAAGCTGAATGTGGAGTTAATTTAGTTAAATTATTAAATATATGTACAGAAAGAGGATTAAGTGGTTTAGAGTTTCTTACGAGCATTCCAGGACAAGTTGGTGCTTCAACTAAAAATAATACAGGTGCCTTTGAAAAGTCAATAGGTGATTATGTTATTGAAGTTAAAGTGCTTGATGAAAATTACAATATAGTTACTTTAGAAAATAAAGATATAAAGTTTAAATATCGTTCATCTATATTTAAAGAAAATACTAACTTAATCGTTGTTAGCACAACATTTAAACTAAATATGACTAGTCCAGAAATCATAAAAAACAAAATAATATATTATAAAAAAATAAGGCTGAATAATCAACCTTATGATTTACCTAATGCAGGATGTGTATTTAAAAATCCAAAAGATTTAAGTGCGGGTAAGCTAATTGAAAGTTTAAGCTTAAGAGGATATAATATTGGTGGAGCAATGGTAAGTAAAAAACATGCAAATTTTATTGTAAATAAAAGAAATGCCACGGGGGAAGATATTATTAATCTAATAGAATATATTAAGGAAAAAGTTAAATTAAAATATAATATAGAGTTAGAACTAGAACAAGAAATTGTTTAAAATAAAACCTGTAAATTAACGTAAAATAGGTTTTATTTTTTTTCTAAGTGTGAGATAATTAAACTAGTGAAGGTATATGAATTACATAAATGATTATTTAATTTTTTTAAAGACTGAAAAAAAACTAGGAGATGCATCAATTGAGTCATATCATCTCGATTTAAAAGATTTTAATGAATATGTTAAAAATGATTTAATTAATGTAACAACAGAACAGATATTAAAATATTTATCAAAGTTAAAATCTGAGCTTTCAGCAAGAAGTGTTAATAGACATATTAGTGCTTTAAAAGGATTTTATAATTATTTGGTAGATGAAAAATATATTAAATCTTCACCGTTAGAAAATATAAGCATTCTTAAAACTGAAAAGAGTTTACCAAAATATTTAACAATAAATGAAGTAGATCAACTGTTGAATTTTCCACTTAATACTGCATTTGACTATAGAAATAAAGCAATGCTTGAGGTAATGTATGCAACAGGACTTAGAGTAAGTGAATTAGTAAACTTGGAGTATTCAAATGTGGATTTATATAATAGTGTAATAAGAGTTAAAGGTAAAGGTAAGAAGGAAAGATTAGTACCTATTGGTGAAACTGCTAGTTATTATTTAAAGAAATATGTAGAAGAATATAGAAATCAACTTATAATAAAGGAAAATTATAATGAATTATTTCTTAATAATCATGGTAAACCGATAAGTAGGAATGGATTTAATTTTATATTAGAAAATATTAGAATTAAAACTAAAATTGAAAAAGAATTAACTCCGCATGTTTTAAGACATAGTTTTGCAACACATTTATTGGAAGGCGGTGCAGATGTAAGAAGCATTCAAGAAATGCTTGGACATGAAAATATATCAACCACTAATATATATACCCACGTGGTAGATGAAATATTAAGAGAAAATTATGATATATATCATCCACGTGCTAAAAAGGAGGAATAAATAATGTTTAAAAGAGTATTTTTAATTGTTTGTGATAGTTTAGGAGTAGGAGAGGCAATAGATGCAACTATGTATGGAGATGCTGGTGCTAATACATTAAAGCATATTACTGATGAAGGAGTTTATAAATTACCAGTATTTGAAAAACTTGGTTTACTAGATTTAGTTTATAATGATAAAAAAGCAAAATTGGGTTACCATGGAATTATTGAGCCAGCTAACAAGGCAAAAGATACATTAAATGGACACTACGAAATGATGGGAATGGTATTAGATACTCCATTTAAAACATACCCAAATGGATTTCCTACATTACTTATGAGTGAAATAGAAAGAGTTACTGGTAAAAGTTTTATTGGAAATTGTGTTGCGAGTGGTACCGAAATAATAAAAGAATTAGGACCTGAACATATGAAGACTGGTGCATTAATTATATATACAAGTGCTGACTCTGTATTGCAAATAGCTGCTCATGAAGATATAGTTCCTGTTGAAGAACTTTATGATGTATGTGAAAAGATTAGTAAAATTGTATTTAGAGAGGAATATAATATTGGAAGAGTAATTGCAAGACCATTTATAGGTAAACCAGGTGATTTTACTAGAACAAGCAGAAGACACGATTTTGCTAAAGTTCCACCATTAAATTTTATGGATTTAATGTATGACAAAGGGCTTGATGTAATAGCAATTGGTAAAATTAAAGATATATTTGCTGATAAAAGTATTACCACTGGTGTAAAAACAACTGATAATATAGATGGTCTAATGAAACTAGTTGATTTTACTAGAACAGATTTTAATGGATTTTTATTCTTGAATTTAAATGATTTTGATACTCTTTATGGTCATAGAAGAGATAAAAAAGGATATTTAAATTGTTTAGAAGAGTTAGATCATTATTTACCAATTTTCCTAAATAAACTAACTGAAGATGATTTAGTAATATTTACAGCTGATCATGGTAATGATCCAACGTTTAGAGGTACTGACCATACAAGAGAGAATGTTCCAGTATTATTCTACTCAAAGAAATTTGAATATTATGGTGCATTGCCTACTACTAAAACATTTGCAAATATTGGTGCTACTATAATAGATAATTTTGGTATAGAAAATACATTAGGAATAGGAGAGAGCTATTTAGATAAATTAAAATAGTAAATATTATAAAAAAATAAAGAGACCTTAATTGTCTCTTTTTCTTTGCTATTTACTTCTTGCTGAATTTCTTGAAGTGTTTCTAGCACTATTTCTAGATGTAGTATTTTTACATCTACTTGTATTTCTACTTCTAGAACTATTTCTAGATGTATTTCTAGCGTTAGCCATTCTTAATCACCACCTGTTATTATTATTACCAGCGATTAAAATATAATTCATATTTTATTTGGAAATATTTTACATAATCTAAACATATAATTAATTAGTGATAATATGAATGAAATAATTTTGCCTCTAATAATTTCAAGTTTAGCTGGTTTAAGTACACTAATAGGTGGGGTAGTGGTATTCTTTAAATTTAAAGATAAAGAAGCCTTTTTAGCATTTGCATTAAGTTTTTCTTTAAGTGTTATGATAAGTATAAGTGTATTGGATTTAATTCCATCGAGTTTTACTACATTATATAATAAATATGGTCTACTACTCGCTTTAATTATCGGAGTAGGGGTGTTTATAATAGGGAAGGTAGTAGTTACAAAAATAAATGATAAAATTGCCCTACTACATAAAAGTAATAAATTATATAGGGTAGGAGTACTAAGTATGATAGCTCTTATGATACATAATTTTCCTGAAGGAATTGCAACGTTTATGACTGCTTATAATGATTTATCAATGGGAATTAGTCTAGGAATCGCTATAATGCTTCATAATATACCTGAAGGAGTGTCAATCAGTGTTCCGATTTATTATAGCACGGGAAATAAATTTAAAGGACTGTTATATACATTTATATCTGGTTTAGCAGAACCTTTAGGAGCATTAATGGCTTATATAGTGCTAAAACCATTTATAAGCGATGTAATGATATCAATCGTGTTAATATTAGTAGCTGGTATAATGATTACGTTAGCAATCGAAGAAATGTTACCAGAAGCTAATTCTCATAATAAAACTAAACAAAGTATAATAGGATTAATAATTGGATTGATTTTAGTCATAATTAATATGTTATTATTCTAATTTTTTTCTTTTATATTTAAGTTCCAATAATGTATATTATGTTAAGTTCTTAATTTTTCTTATATTCTACATGATATATATCGTTATCAAATGTATCTTTATATGCAGTACTATATACTACATTACTATACTCATTTAATTCACTTGTATTTATATAATCAAAAAAATCTCTTAAGTTAAATAAATATTCAGTTGGTTTCTTTAAATTCTGTCTATAAAAAATCTATACTATACAAACATTTATTTAGATTCAAAACAATGTAAATTGTTTATTTTCTTTACTCTATTCTACTCTATTTTTTATGTGTCTAAGAATATTATTTTCATCATTTGTCATTTGTCTTTCAATATATCTCATAAATGAATAATAATCTTCTTTTAAATTTTCACCTGTTATATTCATCTCTGCTGGAGTGGATACTAATATGGAATTATTATTTTCTTGTATAGAAGGAATATAAGGATATCCGTAAGTATAAGCCCACGATTTATTTATGCCAAAAATGCATTCTCTGTTTCTGAAACATAATCTTCTAAAAAAATCTGGATTTACTAAAGGAAAATATAATTTTTTAATATTTATTTTTTCCGTTTCTTTTTTTAAATTAATTATGGTGTAAACCATTTCATTTTTAGGTAATTCATATTCAAAATTTATATCCAATAGATTTAATACTACATTATATCTTTTTTCTAAATTCTTAATTAAACTAATTAAACACACTCCCCTATTTATAATGGCATCTGGACTTTCAAAACAAGATATACTAATATTAAAATTAATTACAACTGTTTTAATGGATTTCATTTGAGAATGCATATTAATCATATTTCTTGGATTATTCTTTAAAAATAAAGGTACATTAGGATAATAGCCACTTATATTTAATTGTTTCGTTTTTGATAAATCACTAATTATTTGTGTTTCAACCCTAGCTATTCTTTCTTTAAAATCTTCATATTTATGATTCCATCCATAATAACAAGCATTCCAAGCCTCTTCAAATGTTTTGAAATAATTAAATTTTTCAACATATTTAATACTTGACAAATCGTTAAAAATATCATGATTTATTGGTAAAGTAATTATTAATTTTAAAAACTCATCTAAGCTAGAATATTCTCTAAAAAATAGTTTATAATCATTAGTATTTACTAAAAGTTGTTTTTTATTTGGATACTCATTCATTAATAACCTCCCATATAATCTCCATTATAATCGCCATAATAATTCTTTTTATAACTTTTTTTAAAACCATAATCTTCTGTGTTTGATTCTTTATATTCATTTTTATTTACACTGTATTTGCTACTTAAATGATTTAATAATTCGTTTGAATATCTTATGTTCGTGTTTAAATCTTTACTGATTGTTTTCAAACTAAATTTATCTAAACCTTGTATTATTGTCATATCAAATATATCATATATGCTAAAAACCCCACTATTTAGTAAGTCTACTGCATTAATTATGTTTCTTGTTGAAATAACATGATTGATTTCATTTTTATTTATTATTTTTCTTATATTCCAAAATAGTGGAAGCAATTCTGAATTATTAGTGACTTTTTCTTCAATACTTTTGTCATAGTCAATTACTATAGGCAAAAATCTGTTTAGAGATGCTCCATCTAGTGTTTGTCTACCACAATAGATGGAATCTGCTCCAGTACCAAATGTATTAGCAGCTGCAATTACTCTAAAATCTTCATGTGCTTGATAAAAATTTCCATCTGGGAAAGCCATATAATGATTATGACCAGTTCCTATTGCTGAATTTATTGCAAGTAATGCTGAAGGACTAGAATTATCAATTTCATCAATGAACATTACTCCACCCTGAGTAAAGGCTTTAAAGAATTGTGTTTGTTGAAAATTACCGTTTGCATCTACAAATCCTAAAATTTTAAATTCATCTGTAACATCGTTAATATAATATAGATTTAAGTCTAAAGCTTTAGCAACTTGTTCAACAATAACGTTTTTACCACTCCCTGCTGGTCCTTTTAAAAGTGTTGGCTTTTTCATAGAAGCAAGAGTTAGAACACTTTCGAATTTTTCATGAAATAATTCAGAGAATTTAAAACTTTTTTTGTAATCACCTATATTAATAATTATATTTTTGCATGGGTTTATTTCAATTATCTTTTTAGAAGCTTCGGATACAACTTCATTTACAATATTTTCTTGTTCTTGTTTTAAACTTTTTACTATTTTTTCATATTGACTGGATAAATCATAATACATTTTTTTAGAATCTTCAATTAAAGGAATTATTTTTTTCGTTTCATTATTAATATTTTTTACAAAGTCGTTAATAAGTGTTTTTTCTTTTTCATTTATTATTTCATCAGCTTTCTTTTCTATTATTTCTGAAATTTCTCTCAATAATTCATTTATATCGTTTGAACTATCATTTAAAGATACAATTATTTCATCAGCTTTTTCTAAAAGTTTTTTACTATCACTGATGGATGATTCTATGCTATTACGTTTTGAATCAGCATCTTTTTTATATGCATTCAATATGTTATCTAATGATGAAGTTAATTCGGTTTTAGTTTTATCAATTTTCTCCAAATAAGCATTTATGTATTTATCTAATTCTAAATCTTTTTCTTTAAGAAGATCAGGATTTGAATTTACTGTATAATTTATTTTCTTTTGTTCCTTCTTAGTATCGTTAATATTTTTTTCTAATGATTTCAAATTATCACTTATAGTTTGCAACACTTCTTTTAACCAAGTTTCATTAATCATTTTTTCTTACCTCCTTTATCTAACTTTAATAACATAATTTTTTCTTCTTCAATA
Source organism: uncultured Bacilli bacterium (assembly GCA_934101625.1). Lineage (GTDB taxonomy): Bacteria > Bacillota_I > Bacilli_A > RF39 > UBA660 > CAKOLN01. The sequence continues at coordinate 19,103 of CAKORV010000006.1, forward strand.
AAAGCTGAATATGATTTTGACAAATAGCTGTAACTATCAAGTATGAAGTCAACCATATCAAAGTATTCCTTATACATCGCGCGTAATTCATTGTAATTATATGTTTTTATAAATTTTTCATTAAGTTTAAAATTTGGAATTAATTGTGATTTTCTAGTTTCATATAAATGTATAATAGTATCTATAGAAACATGATTTATTGAACCTGGTTCCCCATATTTACTGTACTCTATACATTCGTCATATAATTTCTTGCTTTGTCCATTTTCCCAACCTAAGAAGTCATCAAAATTATATCTAACTTTATTTTTTGATACTACTTTCACAACATCTGGATTTCCTAAAATAAATGGAATTAAAAAGTATACACTTAAATTGTATCCATAAGAGTCTTGGTAACTAAAATCATATTTATTTAGGTAATGAATATTAAGTAAATATGCTAAATAATCTTCTACTTTTATTTCTAATCTATCAAGTGAACATATCATGAATTCCATAATAGAACTACATGTAGTTTTTCCTGGCAAGTTAGGACTTATTAATTCATAAATAAAACTAAATAGCTTAGTTGTTTTTTCAAAGTTTAGGCTTCCTATAAAAGCATTGCGACATAGTAAATGTGTTAGATAATCACTATCTTTATTTGGTTTATATAAGTTATCACCAAAAAAATTTATTAAACTTTCTTTATTAATGTTTTTTGTTTCTGTTATTGCGGCATACAAATACAAATTATCTGAATTTACATCATAGTTGTATGCGTTTGAATTAGTACCATTTAATAATTCTTCTAGCTTATTATTCATGATTTTTTTCCTCCTTTTTTGTTTTTATTTAACTTTAAAATCATTTCATTATCATTAAGAAAATTTGAGTATGATTTTGGAACAATACAGTAACTTTCAAACAGCTCAGAAAATATTTGATAATATTCGGTAAAATTACTTTGTATCAATTCACGATTGCATTTAATTTTTTCATTTGAATCAAAATCTACGTCGAATTTTTCTTTTCTTTTTTTATACAAATCTATGATTGCTCCCATATTAAGTCCATATGCTTGTTTATTATAAGGACTAAAACTTATAGTATCATCGTATATTTTTTTACTTTTTCCATCTTGACAACCTAGAAAATCAAAAAAATCATAAAGTACTTTACTACTCCTAAATAATTTCATAATATCTTTTTTTATTAAAACAAATGCTAATAAAAAGTATACACTTAAATTGTATCCATAAGAGTCTTGATAACTAAAATCGTATTTATTTATATAATGAAGATTAAGTAAATGTGCTAAATAATCTTCTACTTTTATTTCTAATCTATCAAGTGAACATATCATGAATTCCATAATGGAACTACATGTAGTTTTTCCTGGTAAATTAGGACTAATTAATTCATAAATAAAACTAAATAGCTTAGTTGTTTTTTCAAAGTTTAGGCTTCCTATAAAAGCATTACGACATAGTAAATGTGTAAGATACTCTCCATCTTTATTTGGTTTATATAAGTTATCTCCAAAAAAATTTATTAAGCTTTCTTTATTTATGTTTTTTGTTTCTGTTATTGCAGCATACAAATACAAATTATCCAAGTTTACATTATAGTTACGTGCGTTTGAATTAGTGCTATTTAATAATTCTTCTAGCTTATTATTCATTTTTCCTCCTTTCAATAAATGATTGTAATCAAATGTACCGGTTATGTAAAATATAGATTTGTTATGTTTTTAATAACTACAAGTTATGAATAAATAAAAATAACTATTATTAGTTATTGAAAAATTATTAGTACTTTGTTATAATAATTGCATTTCGGAGGGTTTATGAATATTAATTTAGAATTTTATAAAATATTTTATAGTGTTGCAGTACACAAAAACATTACTGCATCTGCTAGAGAATTATATATTAGTCAACCAGCAATCAGTAAAAGTATTAAGAAACTTGAAAGTGAACTTAATTGTACATTATTTATTAGAAGTAAAAAAGGTGTTGTTTTAACTAATGAAGGTGAAATGCTATTTAATCAAATTAAGGAAGTAATGGAGAATATAAAAAACGCAGAAAATAAAATAAGAGAATTTAATAACTTAGAAAGTGGCTATTTAAATATAGGTACTACAAACACTATTACACAGAATTATTTATTACCTTTTATAAAAGAATATCATAAAATGTATCCAAATATTAAAATTAATATTTATACTGGTCAGGCAGTTAATTTAATAAGTAAAGTTAGAGCCGGTATAGTCGACATAATTATATTGAATTTACCTTATCAAGTACCTTCAGATTTTAAATGTGATAATTTAGTTCAAATACATGATGGATTTTTTGCTAATAAAGATTATATGTTTTTAAAAGATAAAACTATATCTTTAAAAGAACTAAAAGATTATAATTTAATTTTAATTGCAAAAGGTTCTAATACGAGACATTATTTGGATGATTTTTGTCTAAATAACAAGGTTAATTTAACACCCGAAATGGAACTTACAAGTCATTCTTTAGTTAAAGAATTTACGAAAATAGGATTTGGTATTGGATTAATTACTAAAGAATATATAACAGAAGAATTAAATAACGGTACATTATTTGAAGTTAATGTTAGTCCTAAATTACCTAGTAGATATATTAGTTCAATTTATTTAAAAGAAAAGAAATTAAGTAAGGCAACAAAAACGTTTTTAAAATTATTAAAAGAACATCAATAATAATTTGATGTTCTTTTATAATGTTTTAGATAATACTCTTGATGATTTAGTTAAGTTATAATATATAGTCTCACTTTCTATTACTGTATTGTGATATTGACTTCTATACAAAGGTGTAATATAGATTGATTCAAGATTACTATCAAGGTAATGAATTTTTAAAATTATTGCTACACTTGATAGTGTGTTTATTTTACTTGTTGATGGTACACCTAGATATAATGAATTATCATTGGTTGTTTTAATAGAACTTTGATGTAAGTGTCCAGATATATTTACTTTATAAGATGGTTTAAAGAATTGAAAATTTAAATTATAATTAGGATAGATAAATCTATCTACATTGTTAAGGTCTCCTACTCTACTAATTCTTAAATCTGGATTTAAAGTGCCATAGTATAGTCTGTGACTTAAATGAATTTTTGTATTATTAAAATATATAATATCAGAACTACAAGGAAACATATAAAATAATGGTCTGCATAATAATAATGAACGAAAGTCGTAGTTTCTGAAAGTGGGAAGATTTTTAAAATAATTTTGATATGTTAAATCATGATTTCCTAATATAGCATATGTTCTAATTTGTTCTGGTGGATAATTATTCATAAATGAATTTATATTACTAAGAAAGTCTGCATAACCATTAATATTTTTATCAAATAAATCTCCTAAATGAAGACATGTTTTAATTTTTCTATTTAGTGCATACTCATATAAATTTCTTAATAATTTAAAATCTTCTATTCTTTCATTTCCAATATGAGTATCCGAAATCAGTAATATTTCTTTATCTTCTGTGTCCGTGTCTGATAAATTACTATATGATTTGGAGTATGATGAAGACCAAAGATGTTTATCTAATAAAATGTACTCAGGTTCTTTATTAATGAAGTCATTTCTAACAATCATTCCTTTATCTACTAATAAAGATTCTACAACATCATATATCATCTTATTATTAAACATTATTTCATTATCATATACTTCTCTATTGGTGTTATTTAAACTATAGACTTGTTCATTATATCTATAATCAGCCTGATCGTTGTAAAATGGATTATATATGAATCCTTCTTTTATTAGTAATAATTTAATAAAACTTATAGTTAATGTGCGATATTTAATAAAAAATGATTCAATAGTACTTGAGAATGCACGATATTTTCTGAATTTATAATTATCATAAATTATTTTGTCATTAAACTCAAACACGATTTTGCTCCTTTCTTTAGTTATTTATTTTGTATGACTGGTTTTACTATTTCTATGGTTTTCACATATGAATATTTATGCAATATCTCTTTAGGTGGATTATCAATTTGAACGAATTTGTTTGAATATCCTAATTTATGTGACCAAGAGCCATCAAAATTTTGTCTTACAAAATGATAATCATTAAAGTACTCATAAATTGCAATTTTATAACCATCATGTTCTACTTTAGCATTTATATCACTTTCATATGATTTAATTCCTAGATTTTTAAAGTCCATCATCATTAATTCTATATCTTGTGCTATATTTCTTCTTATTGGAAAAAGTTTAGCTCTTTCTTCTGATGTTAAAGTAAAACCAGTGTTGTAATAAAACTTTTCGATCTCTTTATATTCATATAGATTTAAAAATATAGCAGAGATTTTTGAACATTGTAATCCTAGAGCATATGCATAACAATTGGCAAATCTATATTTATTTATATCCTCATTAAAACTTAACTTATTAGTTCCAAGCTTAATACTTTCTTTTAAATATTTAATATATAATTTATATACATCTGTACTACTCATATTAGGTGCATTTTTTATTAGAGTTAAAAACATCTTCATCATATTAAAATATGTTCTTTTATATTCTGTTAGCATAATTTCCCCCATTCTTTTAAAATAAACGAAATATATGATAACATAAAAAGTACATTGAGTCAATCAAATGTACTTTATTTCATACTAGTTTAGTTTAAGCATTTTGCTTATCACCCATAATAACTTTTCTGGATTCAATTTCTCCCATTTTATTTATTACTTCTTGAGCATTTTCATTATTTATTTCTGTATATCCTAATTCTCTTAATGCTTGAATTTTAACAGTAGTAAGCTGTTGTGTTCTACTTAAAACTTCTTCCTTATTCTTCTCTATTTCCTTAACAAATCTCTCGTGAGATGCAATTAATTTACTCTTAGTTGCCCCACCATTTGTATATAAGTTCATAGCTGTAAAAATAATACTTTCTAATATAAATTGTGCTGTTTCATCAAATTTAAATTCCATAGGATCAGTAAATCCAGTTGTTTTTGATAAATATGCAAAGATATATTTAATTTCTGGTATATTATCTACTGATTGTAATATATGGTATAAATATAAAAATTCATAATAAGTATTTTTATTTTTTTCTTCTGTAAACTTATCTTTAATTAGATAAATCAAATCATTTACTAGCATTTGTTCTTCTTTGGTTAAATTCTTTAAGTCAAAATAACTATCAGCATTGTTTTGTGGCTTTAGATTTTGATTTAGTCTATCTTCTACATCCTCTAAATATTCAGCTGTTACTTTAATTTTAGATATAGATTCTTCTGAACCATCTTGTATATTTAATAATTTAAATAATAATATTTTCTTTTCCTTTGGCCATTTGTTTAAACTATCTAATTCTAGATAATTATATATCATTTGTCTAGATACTCCTAAGTATTTAGCTAATTTAACTTTACTTATTCCTAATTCTTGTAATAATTCATTTAAGTTTTTCATGTCTTAATCTCTCTCCTACTCTCTATATATCCATTATAAAACAACTAATTTTACAGGTCAAGTGTAAATTGATGGTAAAGTTAAATTTAAAGAAAAATACACTTTATTTTCAGTGTATTTACTTATTCTTTTCTTTAGATTTTGTATCTTCAAATATTGATAGTATAGAAGCTATATTAGATAACTCGCTTGGTATAATTATTTTAGTCGCATTACCATCTGCTACTTTAGCTAAGGCTTCTAGAGATTTAAGAGCGATTACAGATTTATCAGCACTTGCTTCTTTTAATAGTTCTATTCCTTTTGCTTCTGCTTCTTTAAGTTTTAATAAAGCTTCTGCTTCACCTTCAGCAATTTTTATTTGTGCTTCTTTTTTAGCTTCTGCCTTTAATATTGCACTTTCTTTTTCACCCTCGGCTAATAAAATGCTTGATTTCTTTTCACCTTCAGCTTGAAGAATTTTTTCTCTTCTTTCACGTTCTGCACGCATTTGCTTTTCCATTGCTTCTTGTATATCATGAGGAGGCAATATATTTTTAACTTCAACTCTATTTACTTTAATTCCCCATGGATCTGTGGCTTCATCTAATATAATTCTCATTTTAGAATTGATTATATCTCTCGATGTTAAAGTTTGGTCTAACTCTAATTCACCAATAATATTTCTTAATGTAGTAGCTGTTAAAGTTTCAATCGCAGCAATTGGATGTTCTACTCCATAAGTATATAATTTAGAATCAGTTACTTGTAAATATACAACTGTGTCTATTTGCATTGTTACATTATCTTTTGTTATAACTGGTTGTGGTGCAAAGTCAAGTACTTGTTCTTTAATACTAACAGTGTTTGATATTTTATCTACAAATGGTAACTTAACATGTAATCCATTTTCCCATGTAGTATAATAACTTCCTAATCTTTCTATAACATATCTTTTTGCTTGTGGTACAATTTTAATATTTGGTATAACCAAAATTCCTACTATAATTAATATAATAATTACTAATGTCATTATTTATCACTCCATTTCTCTACTTTTAATTTTGTACTATTAATTTCTAATACTTTTGCATAATCTCCAGCACTTAAAATTTCATCTGAAACTGCTGTCCATATTTTGCCATCAACTTTAACTTCTCCAATATCTTTAATATCTTTAGTAACCAAAGCTTTCATTCCTATTATTCTATCGATATTAGTACTCGTTTTCTTAACTTGTAATAGTTTTAAAAGATATTTTCTTGTTGTTATCATCAATACTATACCAAGTAAAACAAATATAATAAAACATAATTTAAAGTCAAGTCCTAGTACTTGTAATATTAAACTTACTATAGCTGATGCAATAAACCATACAGATACTAATTCAACTGTAACAGCTTCAATAATACTTAAAATAACTATTATTCCAAGCCAAATCCAAACTTCCATAACTTCATCCTTTCTAACTAAATTATATCAAACTCATTTTATGTTGTCATTAATATTTTCTTAAATATGGTATTCTTTTTAATTCATATGATTTAGTATATCCTTGATTTCTTATTATACCTTCTAATACTTCATCAGTAAGTAAATAATCTAAATGATATTTACTATTCATATTAATACATATTTCAGGTATTACTACAACATCATATTCAACAATTATAGTTTTATCATATGACATAATTAATTCATCTGGTAATGTTAAACTTTCATAATTTTCTTTATATGTTTCAGAATAATTTAGTATTCTATTATATAAATTAGATTCTATATTTTGTTCATTATACTTTTTATATTTATAATGTATTACTCTAGAATATTTATTTAAATATATTAAAAACATCTCTTCAATTTTAGATTTTTGCATTCAACATTTCCCCCTTTACAAATACCATAACTTTTTACCATCTTTTTTGACAGTTTCAATTATACCACCTGCGATCATTTCACTACCTAAATATATTACACAAGCTTGTCCTGGTGTAACAGCTTTAGCGCCACCTTCATATAAAAGTCTAACTTTATTATCTTCTAAATATTCAATAGTGACAGGTATATCTTCACCACGATATCTAAATTTACAAGTTGCAAAAGTAGGCTTTAAATCACTAATATAATTCATATCACTTATAATTGCTTCATCAGTCATTAAATACTTATTATCATCTCCAAAAGCAACATAAAGTATATTCTTTTCAGTATCTTTACCACATACATAATGTCTTTTTTCATCTCCAGAAAGACCAACATTTCTTCTTTGTCCGATAGTATAGTTAAATAAACCTTTATGTTTACCAATAACTTTAAGTGTATCTATATCTACTATATCTCCTTCTTTTCCTTTAAGATAGTTTTCTACAAATTGTTGGTAATGTCTTTCTCCAATAAAGCATATGCCTGTTGAATCTTTTTTAGTCGCTACTGGTAGATTTGCCTTAATGGCTATTTCTCTTACCTCGGGTTTTGTATAATCTCCAACTGGAAATAATATATCCTTAAATTCATCTCTTTTTACTTGACTTAAGAAATAAGTTTGATCTTTGTTATTATCTACTCCTCTTAATATTTTATTGCCTACATGTCTTGCATAATGTCCAGTCGCAATTAAATCAGCACCTAATTTTTTAGCTTCTTTCTTAAATAAATCAAATTTAATATATTTATTACACATAATATCTGGATTTGGAGTTCTACCTTTTTTTAGCTCACTTAAAAAATATGAAAATACTGTATCCCAATATTCTTTAATAAAATCAACTCTATAAAGAGGTATACCTATATAATCACATACTTTTTTAGCATCTATAAAGTCTTGTTCTTGAGGACATATACCATCAGTTATACCTTCAGGATCACTATTAATATTAGAATCCCAGTTTTTCATAAATAAACCAATAACTTCATATCCTTCTTTATCTAATAAATAAGCAGAAACAGCACTATCTACTCCTCCACTCATACCTACTACAACTTTCATTTTAATCACCTTTAATACTTGCTATTATACAATATTTTGTACAAAATGTCTATATAACGAGTCTCATAATAATTGAATTAAGGTATATTTCTAATAGAGATGAAATTAATGTAATAAATAAAGCTCCCATAAAAAGTATTAATATCTTTTCAGTAAATAATCTGATATTAATATTTTCTTTATTTTTATATGCATTAAATAATTTAAATGCAAACTTTATCATAATGCTAGAATATATAATTATAAGTAGATTCATAAGAAGTTGATGAGGTATAAGTACCAATAAACTATAGAATATACCTTTAAATTTAAAAGTAAGTATGATACTAGACATCAAAAATCCAATAAGAAAACCTTTATAGAAATTAACAAAATAAGTTAAAGGACATAATACAAATACTATATTAGATACTAATATGATAGTTATATAAGTTATATTATTTTTAAAACTATTTATTAAATTATCTAATCCTATTATTTTATTATCTTTAAATAAATTAAAATACTCTTCTATCTCATTTTTAATAATTAGTTTATCTAATTTATTAGTTAAGATTAGAAATAAAATACCTCCAATAAAACCTAATACAAATACTATTACTAATGTTTTTATAATTCTTTTATCAATTAATTTTTTCATAGTAAAGTATATTAAGGTATTTCTTTTTTATGAAATATTTTGTATAATTATTTTAGGTGAATTAGTAAATGAAAAAGAAAACAAAGAAAAAAGTACTTAAAGTACTAATTTGGTTACTTGTTTTAGTTTTACTTGCAAGTAGTGTTGGTGGTTTATTAAGTATGATTTTATAGATAGTCTTAGAGCTATCTTTTTTTATGCAAAAAGCAAGAATTATTCATTCTCGCTTATTCCTCCAAATCTTCTATCTCTTTTATTATATATATCCAAAGATTTATCAAATTCTGATTCGTTAAAATCAGGAAAATAAACCTTAGGAAAATACATTTCTGCATATGCTAGTTGATATAACATAAAGTTAGATACTCTAACCTCTCCACTTGTTCTAATGAGAAAATCTATATCAGGTAAATCATTATACAAATTTTCTTTAAATAATTCTTCTGTAATATCTTCTATATTAATTATACCCTTAAGAGTGGCATTAACTAATTTTTTAGTTGTATCTATTATTTCTGCTCTTCCACCATAATTTAAACATATATTAAATATTTTACCAGTATTATCCTTAGTCATATTAGCTAATTCTTGCATTGAATCATATACTGAATCTTTAAGAGGCTCTTTTCTACCTGAAAATACGACTTTTATATTATTTTCATTAAATTCATCAATATATTTTCTAAACTCATTAGTAAAAAGTTTCATTAAATAATTGACTTCTTCATCACTTCTTTTAAAATTCTCTGTAGAAAATGCAAATACACTTAAAACATTAACTCCTTTTCTAAAGGCATACTTAGTTAATTTAATTAAATTATCTGCCCCTTTTCTATGTCCTTCACTTCTTTTTAAACCTTTTTCTTTTGCCCATCTTCCATTACCATCAAGTATAATTCCTACATGATTTGGTATTTTATAATCATTCATATTTACTCCTTAATTAAGCTTAGATTAACCTTTTGCTTGTCTAAATCAATTTTATCTACATAACACTTTACTATTTCTCCAACACTTAATACTTCGTTAGGATCTTTAACGAATGTTTTACTCATCTTAGAAATATGTATAAGTGCATCATCATGAAGTCCTATATCTATAAATGCTCCAAAAGAAGCAACATTTCTTACAGTACCTTCTAATTCCATACCTACTCTTAAATCTTCTATCTTTAAAATATCACTTTTTAATATAGGAGACTCTAATTCATCTCTTGGATCAAGTCCAGGACTTATTAATTCCTTAATTATATCATCAACTAAATATATGCTTATATTAGTATTTTTAGAAATCTCTTCATGATTAGCATTCTCTAAAACTTCTTTAAATCTATCTGTTTGGATATCTTTTTCATCTAAATTTAAATAATCTAATAGAATTTTAGCATCTTTATAATTATCAGGATGTATTCCAGTATTATCTAAAGGATTTATTCCATTAGGTATTCTTAAAAAGCCTACTGCTTGTTCATATTGTTTATCAGTTATGCCCTTTAAATCTTTTAATGATTCTCTAGTTTTAAAATTATTCTTAGTTTTATAGTCCATTATTGCATCTATTGCTTTTTTATTAAGTCCACTTATATATTTAAGAATACTTTTACTAGCTGTATTAATATTTACTCCAACTTTATTAACTATCTTCATAACAGAATAATCTAGTGATTCACTTAGTTCTTTTTGACTAACATCATATTGATATTCACCAACACCAATACTTTTAGCATCTATTTTAACTAGTTCTGATAATGGATCTTGAATACGCCTACCTATACTAATTGCACTTCTTTTTTCAACAGTTAAGTCTGGAAATTCTTCAATAGCAAGTTTACTAGCAGAATAAATACTTGCTCCTGCTTCACTTACTATAGTATATTTAACATCAAGTCCCTTAATTGTAGATGATACAAAAGCTTCACTTTCTCTAGAGGCAGTACCATTACCTATAGCAATTAATTTAATATTATATTTATCTATAAGTGTTCTTAATACTTTAGCACTACCTACAAGGTCATTCTTAGGCTCATTTGGGTATATTACTTCTATATCTAATAAGTTACCTAATTCATCTATAACTGCAAGTTTACAACCTGTTCTAAATGCTGGATCAAAACCTAATACTCTTCTTCCTTTAATAGGTCTAGTTAAAAGTAAATTTTCTAAATTATTTTGGAATGTCTTTATAGCTTTTTCTTCACTCATTTCTGTCTTTTCACTACGAATTTCTCTTTCAATACTAGGTAATATAAGTCTTTTTAGAGAGTCTTTGATAGCATTATTAACTATTTCTACTACATATGAATCTTTATTCTTAATTATCTTATTACTTAAAAATTCTATAATTTTATCTGTATCATAATCAATATTTACAGTAATAATCTTTTCTTTTTCTGCACGATTAATTGCTAAACATCTATAATGCTTTAAATACTTAATACTTTCACTAAAGTCATAATACATTTCATAAGTTCTATTAGTATCAGTATTATCTTTTTTAACTTTAGTTTTAATTACACCATTGTTATATATATAATTTCTTATCCATTTTCTATAATATGCATTATCACTAATCCATTCACTTATTATATAACCTGCATTTTCTAAAGCAACACTAAATTCCATATTATATCCACTAGCAAGACTTTCTAATGAGCCTTTAGTTGGAAATGACATAATCTTTTTAGCAAGAGGCTCTAATCCCATTTTAATAGCTTCACTAGCTTTAGTCTTTTTCTTTTCTTTAAAAGGTCTATATAAATCTTCTACTTCACTAAGTTTACTAGCATTCATTATATTAGTCCTTAATTCATCAGTAAGTAGTCCTTTTTCATCTATTAGACCTATAACTGCTTCTTTTCTTTCTAATAAGTTTAATCCTTTTTTATATTCATCACTTATAGATTTAATTTGTTCTTCATTTAAATTTTCAGTTACTTCTTTTCTATATCTTGCGATAAATGGAATAGTACATCCACTTTCTAATAATTCTAATGTTTTAATTATTCTATTTTTACTTATATTAAGTTCTTCACTTAAACTATTTATTATTTCCTCTTTCATTTTAATACCTCAATAACTATTATATATTAGTTATATGATTAATTCAATTTTAGATTGACAAAAGTGTAAAGAAAAAACAAGATTTATTTAGTGTTATCTTGTTTTAATTTAAGCAATACTGGATTTCTAAATACTTTATTATCGTATGTAAATTTATTAGTATTAATGTCACTTGGTAATTCTACTACTAATAATTTCCAATCTTTTATATTAACTAGTAATTTCATCTCATCTTTAATAACTAAATAATATGGAGATAAGTCACTTGCATTTTTAATTAAGCCATAATTTCCACCACTTAGAATATCTAATGTTCCTTCTAATTTATTTAATTTATTAGAAATGGTTAATACATAGATTTCCCAAGGTTCATCATAATATTCTTTTAGTATTTCATAATATGAAGTAAGTTTATTTTTATATTTACTTTTATCAAGTGTAATATTTAATGTTACTTGTGGTAAACTTTCGTTACTAAGTAAATAATCTACAGAAACTCCAAATAACTTTGATAAAGCCTGTAAATTACTTATATCAGGTATACCAGAATCACTTTCCCATTTAGTAATAGCTTGTCTTGACACATTCATAATCTCAGCTAGTTTATCTTGAGAAATGCCTAATCTCTTTCTTGAATTTTTAATTTTACTTCCTAGTGTCACAATATCACTCCCTTCAATTACAAATTATACTATATAACCCTAATTATTACTAGCAACGTTCTGTAGCAAAAGAAAAAGAGATTATTCATCTCTCATTTAACATCTTTTTGTTCTTCTTTGAATATTACTATCTACATAGTTTTCATAACTTTCAGCTCTTTTATTTACATACGTCACATGTCCATCATTATATTCTTTTGGAACTCCAGTCACCACAATTGCTCTGCGATAAGAATCCTCATTAAATCCGCAAATAACCCTTTTTGACTGTATATGTTTCTTTATTAACAATAAATAGTCTTTTTCAGTCATAAACCCCTCCTTAATAGTTACATATTGTAACACAAATAACTATTGTTGTCAAATTTGGCATATCACTGATTTATGACAATAGTAGTATTTTAAAAATAATATCACAATCAAAAAGAGATTACTCATCTCCTTCTTCTAACATTGTTCTTATAAATACAGCATATCCTTTATTTACCTCATCTATAACAACATGCGTTACTGCTCCGATTAATTTATTATTTTGTATAATTGGACTTCCGCTCATTCCTTGTACAATACCACCACTTAATTCTAATAGGTTTTCATCCGTTACTTCAAATGATATAGATTTATTAGTATCAATATATTTAGGATTTAAATTAGTAATATTAATTTTATATTTATTTATATTACCTCCACCTGTATCAGTTAAGATATAAGCTTCTCCTAAAGTTATGTCTTCCCACATACCAACATCAATTAAATCTTTATCAGGAATATTATTCACATTACCATAAATACCTATTTTAGTGTTTTCTAATATTGTACCAAGTTTTCTATTATAATTTATACTTGCATTTTTACTTCCAACTCTTCCATTAATGCTTCTATCAATACCACTTACAAAAGATTCATAAATAGTACCTTTTTTAACTTCTACATTATTATTAGTCTCATTCATCATAATTTCATGTCCTAAAGCACCATATACTTTAGTAATAGGATCTATATATGTAATAGTACCTATTCCAGTAACTTTTTCTTTTACATATAATCCAGTTTTATATATACCATCAACCATAATAAGTTTTAACTTTGTATTCATTACTTTATTATTTCTTTTTATTGTTATATTTACCATATCATCTTTAATATTTTTACTTATTAAGTCAGACATTTCATTTATAGAATTAATACTAGTATTTTCTATTTCTAATATAGTATCTCCTACTTTAAGATTTTCTTCTCCAATATAAGTTCCTTCTACTTTATAAAAGCCAACTACTACAAGGCCATTAGTTTCTATTTCAATACCTATATTCTCTCCACCAGGTATAACTTTTTCAGAATATGCCATTAAATAAAGAGGACTAATAAGTATAACTAACATCATAAATAATTTCTTCATATTACACCTCTAGTAATAGTATTAACTATTTATAAATAAAAAAGCTACCAATTATTTACTTGGTAGGTTTTACCTAATTTTCAGTATTAAAATCACTCAAAGAGCCATCACTATTAAGTATTTTATTAACTGTTTCAGTAGCATTCTTAAGTTTATCAGAACAGAATTTAACATATTCCATAGCTTCAGTATATTTTTTAACCATATCATCTAGTGGAACTTCTCCCTTTTCTAATTCTCTAATGATTGTTTCTAAACTTAATAAAGCACTTTCAAAAGTCATTTCTTTTTCCATATATTCCCAACCTTTCTTTTATATATAAAAACTTGTCACTAAATTAATGACAAGTTATATTGACAGGCCTCTAAACACCTGTATGCGAACTCAAAGTCCGGAATCTTAAATTCATACTTAAAGTAATGAATTTCATTTTTTCATGGGCTAAATATAATTAACCCAAATTACAATATAATCATATCATTAAATATTCTTACTGTCAATCATTTAGTTTGTAATTTGTAATTTTTTACTCAAAACATTATAAATTAATTTAAGTTTTTCTGGTTCTAATCTATACGATACATTTTTAGATATATTACTCAATGGCAATATTCTATTTTTATCTATAGCCCTAATTTGAGAAGGATTTGCATAAGAAATACAAAAATATTTGTCAATTAAATTTATTAATTTTTTTATTTTTTTCAAATCTTCATCAATATGTTTTATTGAAATATTCATAACATTATCATTAATTATATAAATGTATTTTTTTAATATTGGCATACCAATCATTATTTTCCCTTTTCCTGGTTTTGATGTTAACGGTATTGTTATAATGGATTTGTTTTTAATATTATCATTGCAAGTCAGTACTATACCAAAATGTCTATTAGATATTTCACTGCCTATATTTACGCCATATTCAATTTTTACTATATCTCCTAGTTTATAGATTTTATGATTTTTAGACTTATATTTTAATTCAGACTCAAATATTTTAGATTCTATATAAAGCCATTTATCTAAGTGAATAAATTTTTTATTATTTGACATACATACTTTTTTGAAATTATCAAAAGCAGAATTTAAAACATTGTTTGTGTTCATTTTCATCACCCATATCAATGTTAACTTATGTATAAATGTTTGTCAATATAATGTTTGCTATTTTAAGATACTTTAAAGAAAACTTGTCACTAGATTAATGACAAGTTATATTGACAGGCTCGTATAAACGAGCAGTTTCCATGAACATAAAGTTCCAAAATCTGAGATCCATGATTGCACTAGGCAATCCCGAATTACAATACAATCTTATTATAAAATAGTTCACTTGTCAAAAACTATTTCACAACGCTATCTATACTTCCATCACTCATTTTAGTAGTTAATGTATCTCCTGTTTTAATATCTTTAACACTCTTTACTATTATGCCATTACAAGTAGTAACAGAATACCCTTTTTTTAGTATATTCAAAGGATTTAACAGTTCTAACTTAGTTTTTAAATTATCTAACATAGTTTGTTTTCTTTCTAAATCATAACCAATATTTCTATTTAATTTTTCTATTAAATTATCTAGTTTTTGCTCCTCACTTTGATACATATTTGTAGGATTATTTAAAATATAATTATTTTTATATTTATCTAAAACTTCTTCATAATTAGAAAGTTTCTTAGTTATAACACTAACTATTCTTGCTTTATAATCATTTAAATACCTAATAATTTCTAATTTATTTGGAACAACTAATTCAGCTGCTGCGGTAGGTGTAGGTGCTCTTAGGTCTGCTACAAAATCACTTATTGTATAATCTATCTCATGTCCAACAGCACTTACTACAGGCTTGTTTGTTATATATATTTGTCTAGCCACTATTTCTTCATTAAAGGCCCATAAGTCTTCAATAGATCCTCCACCTCTACCTAAAATAATTACATCTACATCACTTTCATCAGCCTTTTTAAGCATTCTAACAATATTTTCTTTAGCTCCTTCTCCTTGTACTAATGTAGGAAATAAAATTATTTCAGTTAAAGGAAATCTTCTGTTAATTGTACTTATTATATCTTTAACGGCTGCTCCGGTAGATGCAGTAATTACTCCAACTTTTTTAGGTATTCTAGGTAATTTCTTTTTAATATTTGGATCAAATAATCCTTCACTTGCCAGTTTTTTCTTTAACTCTTCAAACAAAATATATAAGTTACCTACTCCATCTTCTTTCATATCAGTAACAGTTATCTGATAATTTCCACCAGACACAAATACACTAATTTTGCCCTTAACATCAACACTCATTCCATCTTTAGGAACAAAATCTAATCCATAGTTTTTATAATTAAACATAACAGCATTAATCTTACTATTTTCATCTTTTAAACTAAAGTATAGGTGCCCTCTAGTATGAAACTTTAAATTACTTATTTCTCCTTTAACATGAACATAAGACAAAAACTCGTCTCTATCCAAGACGGTTTTAATATAATTATTTACATCACTTACACTCAAATAGATATCTCTATTCATTAATTTCTCCATCACGAATATTATCTAAAACAGCATTAAGCATTTTAGTTACT
Organism: uncultured Bacilli bacterium; assembly: GCA_934101625.1. Classification (GTDB taxonomy): domain Bacteria; phylum Bacillota_I; class Bacilli_A; order RF39; family UBA660; genus CAKOLN01. The sequence continues at coordinate 35,895 of CAKORV010000006.1, forward strand.
TTTTCATCACTATATTTTTTAGATAATTCTATACCTTCATTTATACTAACAACATGTGGTGTATTTGTATATAATAATTCATATGTACTCATTCTAAATATTGCTTTATCGATATTTCCTAATCTAGATATTGTCCAATCTTTCATATATTTATTAATTAATTCATCTAATTCACTTTCGTGATTTAAAACACCATTAACTATTTCTAATATAAATTTATCTTCATTAGCTTTATTTTCTTCTAAAACACTTTCTAATTCATATTCCATATTTTCACTTCTATATACATTGATTTGATATAGAATAGTCATAATATTTTCTCTTAATTCACTTCTCGTTTTCTTCATAATTCCAACTCCTACATAATTATACCAGTTTTATTTGAAAATATCTATCACAAAGTGTAAGAATTAATATCATATTCTGAATTTTCATTATTAGTAAATGTATTATTATGTAAGTTTAGATATCCAACTATATTTTCTTTAGGTATTACGTACATATTTCCATGCTTTTTTACTAATGTATTTTCTTCTCCTATCATGCTTGCCACGATTACCATTAAATCTTTATTTCTTGTTTGAGGACTACCTAATTTATTAGTTACGTATCCTTCAGGATCTAAATAAAAGCTTTCTTCTAATGGATTAACAGCACTAAATAGTCTATTATCTTCTAAAATAATTCCATTATCATTTATATTATCTCCTTTATCTACCTCGGTTAGATGAACGAAAAATGTAACATCATCACTTCTTAAGGCATCCATTGCTTCACTTAATTCATAAATATCCATAAACTCTCTCCTATATATTCTTTAAACTTTCTAAAACTCCTTCAAAAGTTTCTGCTTTAATTAATTTTATTTTATAATTATTTTCTTTTACTAATGTTTCTGCTTCTTCATAATTTCCAGTTGGTACTATAAATACATCAGCTTTATTTTTAACAGCCCCACTCAATTTATATTTAACTCCACCTATTTCTCCGACTGAACCATCAAGATTCATTGTACCAGTGCCAGCGATAGTTTTACCTTTAGTAATATCTTCTTTCACTATACTATTATATATTTCTAAAGCACTCATAAGTCCACCAGAAGCACCACTTTCATTATTACTATAATTAAATTTAATAGTTCTATCAGTACTAACTTTAATAGCATTTACTAAATACATTCCAATTAATTTCTTTCCATCACTTTCATAAATAGTACCAGTCTTAATCTTTTCTTTTCCATTATTTATAACACTAAATTCTAGTGTATCATTTACTTCATGTTCATTTATAATATTTGTTAAATCTTCAAAAGTACTAATACTTTTTCCATCAACTTTTTTAATTATATCTCCAACTTTTAAATCAGTCTTAGCACTTTCAAATACATAGTATACAGTTAAATCATTTTTATCAATTTTATAAGGCTCTTTAGCATATTCAAAAGCAACTTTAATAGCTATTTCATTAACATTCTCTAAATCTATTTGTCCTCTTTTTAGAATATCTTCATAGTCTTCATTTTCTATTCTTTCATCATCTAAACTAACTAAATCCCAACTAGGTATAACTTTGCTTAAAAGCACAAATGGAATAATACCTTTCTTAGCATTTACATAAGTTAAATTAAAAGTTCCTTTATTTTTATATTCATTATCTATTTCTATTCTATCGTTTAAATCACTTAATCCACCGGGTGTATATATTTCATAATCTAATTTAAATGTAAATAAAAATATTAAAATACCATATACTATCAATATTTTATAATTATCTTTTATAAATTTCTTAATTTTATCATATACTTTATTAGACATTTTTACTCTCCATTAATAATTATAACACAAAGGTGTGATATTTATGTTAAATAAATTAAAAAAATTATTTATATTTCTAACATTTACTTTATTGATTTTTACATTTATAAATAATTCAAATATTATAATTGATTCAGTAAATGTAAGTATTAACTTATTTATTAAAAATTTATTTGTAAGTTTGTTTCCATTTTTTTTATTAGCTGATTTCCTTATTAATTATAATTATGTCTATTATTTAAGCAAGATATTTAAATTTAAATATAGTTATGTTATTTTAATGTGTATGCTTTCCGGTCTACCTAGTAATGCAAAGTATATTAGTAAACTTTTAGAAAATAATCAAATAAATAAGGAAGATGCAGAAATTCTTATGAGTGTAACATTTTTTCCTAATCCAATGTTTGTTGTTGTTTCTATTGGAGTACTAGTATTTAATAGCACTTTTACAGGTATAGTAATGCTTTTAAATATATATTTATCTAATATAATATTTTATTTAATGAAGTATAAGAAATTAACTAAAAATAATATTAAAATAAATAATAATCAATTATCTTTTTCTAGTCTATTAAAATCATCTATATTAAATAATATGAATACTTTAATAGTAATTCTAGGCACTATAGTTTTTTTTACTACTATAACTAATATATTGTTTAATTATATTGAAATACCTTTAGTATTTGAAAGTATTATTACATCAATATTTGAAATGACAAGTGGTATAAAAAAGATTAGTGATTTAACTATATCTACTAATCTTAAATATATACTTATTTCATCTTCTTTATCTTTATCAGGGCTTTCTATACTTGTTCAAGCATCAAGTATGTTAAGTAATTATAATCTTGATTTTAAATCAATAATAAAGAACAAATTAATTATATTATTACTGAATATAACTACCAACTATATCTATATTAAATTCTTGATGTAATTGAATTGGTAAAGTTATGTAAAAAAATTGTTGATACTGATTTATTTCAATTGGTTCAAATAAATATTTATCAGGTAGTTTTTTTCTGAATTCAACTATAACATTACTAGTATCTGTGATGTTTTCATATTGAATTGTATCATATACACCATCACTGTTTTTTATAAGTGATATTTTTTTAACCATATCATCGCCTAGTGAAATAGCCACGTTATCAGTTGTTACACTACAAGTATAAGTACAATTATATCCGGAACAACAACTTATATTAGATACCCGCTTTTTTCTAATATCTTCATTTATATATTTAGCTATTGTATTTCTTAAAATAACCATTTCTGTATCATCTTTTACTCCATCTTCATTTTTTCTTATAGTTATAAGAAAATTGAACAAAAATGCCATTATAAGAGAAAGTAAAGCAATTGAAATTGTTAATTCTATCAAAGTAAATCCTTTTTTATTCATAATTAATGCGCTCCTCGCCATAACTTTAATGAACTATAATAGTTCTTATTATTTCTTCTATATTGAATAATTATTGTTGAACCTTCACTACTTATAGTTTTCAAATATTGTTTTAATGAATTCGGTAATTCATCTGAGTTTTCATCTAGCAATGACTGAGTAGAATATTGTACCAAATACACATTTTCTACTCCGTAGAAAGGAAATATACCACTGCATTCACTAGACATATATGTTGTACAATTACTTTGATTAAGTTTTACATAATTAGTAGTTACATCCCAAAACCAATTTGATATTACATAATCTCTTATAATATCTGTTTTATATAAATCACCAATAGAATCATAATTAGCACGTGCATCTATATTACTTGTTACTTTTACATATGCTGAATAGATAGTTAGGACGGAAACAGTAACTACAACTACAACCAGTAAAGTTTCTAAAAAAACAAACCCTTTTTTCATTCGTGATCCACCTTCTCATTAAGTATATTTTTAACTTCCATAACTTGTTTATTAGCAATCTTGTCTCTATAAGTATAAAGTTGAAGTAAAGAAAGCATAATTATCATAAATACTATTATGAATGAATACACAAGTGCTGTAGAAACAAACCCTTTTTTCTTCATATAATCACCTACTATACTTATAGTATATCACAAATATATAATAATTAAAAATATAAAAAGAAACTTTTTTAAGTTTCTTTAGTTAACTGCGCTAGCACATGTACTATCTATTGATACTTGGTAAGGATTTGTTGGAGTACCATTACCACTTGAATATTGAGTACAATATTTTAAACTTATTACTGGTCTTATCAAAAAGTCATCAGTTACAACAGTTAATATTAATCTTGCTGGTGCTTTTGACGCTAATACACAATGTACATAAGGGTATGTAGATTCAGGTTGCCATGCTTCTGGAGTCATTAACCACCATCCATCATATCCGGCTACGTTTTGACCAGCACTGTTTGTATAGTACCAAGCATATGGACTATCTAAACTAACCATTCTCACACCACCTGCATACATAACTTCATCTCCAGTCATTAATGCTATTGGATATTTTAATTGTCCATTTCCTCCACCTACTGTACTTGCACTAAATTTATCTTCTATTGCTTGAGTACTTTCAAATAATCCACCGGTAGTATTAGAACCACATCTATAACTTGGTGTATCAAGATTTAATCTTCTTTGTCCTGCATATCCAAAGAAACTACCAGAATTAGACCATTTACCATACCAAATGCTTCTGTCACTACAATATATTGCAGTTTTACTTATATATTTATCATAATTAGTTAATAAATTGTTTTTATACCATTTATCAATATAAGTTTTAGCAGTACTACTTGTAGTATTTTTTCTGTTATCAGCTAAACTAGAAGTTCCACCATACATGTAGCCTACATATCTTGATTGACCAAGAGAACTATTAAATGCCGATGCACCAATATAACCTTTTGTTGTGTTATGACTTGTACCTAGATAAAGCATTCTTACACTTCCATCTTCATTTATACGTATTATTCTCCAATAGAACCCTCCGAACTTTACCCAGTTATTTGTTGTATTTCCTGAATAATAGTATACATCTTCTCCTATACTATCTCCATCAACATCTTCAGTCCATTGTTCAGTTGATGTACTACTTCTTTTATATATTGTTCCGGTTGTATTTGATATATTTGCTTCTCCCACGTCAGTTCTTTCTTCTACATTAGGATTATCTTCTAATATTTTAGCGGCTAAAGATCCTTTTTTATAAGGCGATGATTCCATAAACGTTACACTACAACTTATGTTAGACAATATATTATTAATTGTTAACGTGCTACCACTAATTGTTCCGTTACATGTGGTTGTTGCTCCTTCAATTGTATATCCATCACTTGGAATTAAAGTAAAAGTTTTATTTGTACCATAGGCAACACTACCACTTCCTGGCCTTACAGATCCACCAACAGCAGTTATCCTATATGTATAATAAATTCTTTGGAATGTTACTGTACAGCTTATATTTTGTGTTACATTTGATATGGTTAATACATTGCCACTGATTGTTCCATTTTTACAAGTGCTTGTAACGCCTGTCAAAGTATAACCTGTTTTAGGAGTTAAGTTAATTCTAACTGATGTTCCATAACTAGTATATATGCTTGAAGGACTTACAGTACCAGTTGAAGAAGAAACACTTACATAAAATGTTTTAATTGGAAAGACAACTTCACAATCAACATCTTCTTGTACATTTGATATTGTTAAAATATTACCATTTATATCACCATTACATGTAGTTGTGACACCTTCTAACTTATGTATTGAATCAGGGGTCAATGTAATTGTTAAAGTATTTCCTTTAATAATTTTACCAGTATTTGGAGTAGCGTTTCCACCCGTTACATTTATATTGTAATTAAAGTAAGTTTCTTCATAAATTATCCATGGATTAGACTCAGTACCAGCACCAGTAACTTTTGTATCAGGCACTAAATATGTAGTTGGTCTTACATGACTATCATCATCAGTTCCATTTAACACTTCAATATCAATATTATTAATTATAAAATATGGTGTAAGATTATATAAATAGGAATTATTTCCACCAATCACATCATATTCATATCTACTTAGTAACCCTAAGTTATTAAATGAACTTGATGTACATCCGGTACTACTACAATTGAACATATTATTAAAATATATTTTATTTTCTGTATCATATAAACTATTAAATACTAAATTTACACTATTTTTAAGATTAGCCTTGGTAGTTGTATCAACTAATTTAGCCTCAACTACAGTTAATCCAACTACCATAGACATAATTATAAATATCATTTTTCTTATTGTTTTCATAGCATCACCTAATTTACTGCACTACTACAACTTGTACTTGCACTTACTGTATATGGATTACTACTACTTCCATCTCCACTTGAATATTGAACACAATATTTTAAAGAAATTACTGGTCTTACAAGCCTTTCAGTTGTAACACGTGTTCCCATTGATCTTCCTGGGTATTTAGAACCATAAAGCATAAAATGATTAGCTCCTTGATTGAAATTCATAGGAGTCAATGTCCACCAAGCTTTTTCTCCCACTATACTATCTCCATTACTATTGGTATAAGTCCATATAGTCGTACTTCCAGTTGTTGGATCTACTCCTGCGAATACTGCCTCATCCAAAGTAATTAACGCTATTGGATACTTTAATTGTCCATTCCCACCACTTGCAGTACTAGAACTAAATTTATCTGCTACCGCTTGTGTTGTTTCAAATAGTGAACCATTCTTTTTAGTTCCACATCTATATGAAGGTCTTCCATTTGCATCTTCGAGTCTTCCATATATAGCACCTTTATATGCTATTGCTCCATTTACATCTTTTGCACTATCAGATGAAATTGCTCTATCGTTACAATATATTGCTGTCTTGCTTATATATTTATCATAACTTGATAATAAGTTATTTTTATACCAATTATCTACAACAGTTTTAACTGCGCTTGATGTAGTATTTTTTCTCCAATAAGCTAAAGATGTTGTTGTTCCATACATGTATCCCGTATACATAAAACTTTCTTTATTACCATTGTATGTTGAAGTTGCAATATATCCAGTTGTTGTACTAGGCGTTGTGCCAGAATATAAAAGTCTTACACTTCCATCTTCGTTAATACGTATTACTCTCCAGTAGAATCCTCCAAACTTAACCCAGTTCTTAGTCATATTTCCTGCAAAGTAATATGAGTCTTCTCCCATTCCATCTCCATCTACATCTTCTGTATATTGTCCTTCATCAGTACT
>CAKORV010000007.1 GCA_934101625.1 uncultured Bacilli bacterium
TTATTACATACATTAGACCTACCTTAGTTTTAATTTTACTAAACAAACTTCTCATACTTGCCTCCACAACAAAAAATCCATAGACTTGTGCCTATGAACTTAATTTCACGAAAAAACTATGAGAGTTATTTACCTTTAACCCCCCCCGATTTCTGTACCAAGTTTGGTACTTAATTCGAAGAAAATTACTTCTCTCATAGTTTAATTACTCCTTTATATTTTATATCTTAATTCTACCATTTATATTTTATCTTATCAATACTAATCTAATTCATTTTCTATATCTTCAACATTATTTAGATATTTTACATTCTTATTATTATCTATTTTAATTAAAGCATATTCTTTAACTTTAAGTTCATCAGATGCTTGAACACTTTCATTATCTTCTTCACTAACAATATACTTATTAAATGAATTATTAAGATTAACTATATATACTGGTAAGTGTTCATCCTTATCTTCATATGATGAAACTATACTACTTAAATTTATATATTCATGAGATTCAGTATTTACTAATAATACATAGTATTCATCTTCATCTCTATCAAATACAGTTCCACCAGTAATGTTCTCATAACTTATACTTGGTGTAGTCAATTCAGGCTTATTATACCCTTCATCAAATAATCCATTATTTTTAGCTAATATTGTAAATAAATATATTATTCCCAAAGCCCCTAAGATAACAATTACTGATATTAAAAATGACTTAACATTATTTTCTTCTGTAGTTATATTTCTATCTTTTCTAATTCTTTTTGTTTTTTGTCTTTTTGCCATTATTATCAACCTCATAATAATCATATCACATTATTTATTGTTTTTAAAGAAATATTATTTACTTTAATTAAAAAATGTCAAATAAAAAACGGAATAATCCGTTTATTTAGTTAATGCTACAGTAGCAGTACTAGACGCTATTTGTAAAAGTTCTTCATTAGAAAGAGATTCACCAATTATATAATATTCTTTTCCATCACTATTCCAATTTAAACTTGTTTCAGTAATTATACCTAATACTGGTCCATATTGTACTACTTCTCCATTAACTAATGTTGTTTCATGTTTTTCCTTAGATTTAGCATTTTCTTCAACTAATATAAAAGGTTTCACACCAGTATAAGAAAGTATTACTCTTTCACTACCATTATTATCGACTACTTCTTCTCCACTATAAGTTGTCCCAGATGGAAGATACATAGGATAAACAATATTATCTAAACTAGCAGTAGTTTCTGTTTCTTTAGCACAATTCTCACAAATACTAGATTTTAAAGAAAAGTAATCTTTTTCATAATTAGTCTTAGTATCTATTTTAGTTATAATCATTTTTATAGAAGTAATACCTTTACTATTTTTAACTTCTACTTTATTAGGTAAATATTCTTTATCTAGTGTTATCAATTGTTCTTTCAAATCACTATTATTTGGATAATTTACTTTACTTTTTATTATATATGTATCTTTTTTTACTTCTGTAGTTCTTTCACTATCATTTAGTACATCATTTAATATAGTTTCTAGTATATAAGATTGACTGCTATTAGTAGGCCATTCACTTTGAAATTTAAAGCTTTTATTAAGTGAAGGGGTGACTACATATACTCCATCTTCATTTTTTAGTATTATCTGCTCATGGCTATTTTCTTTATTTATTAGAGATACTTTATAATAATTACCTTTTTTATATGTTACATCAACAGTATAGTTATACTTATCTTCATTATTTATTATTTCCATATCTCCAGTTAAATGGTAATTTTTTACAGATGTAACTTTATTTTCAAATTCTTTTATTACATCTTCTTCTTTCTTTTTACCACAACCTACCAATAATAGTAAAGAAAATACAATTATTAATATCTTTTTCAAAATAACCCTCCTTTAATTATTTCTAGTTAATTATACTCTTTTGTTATGTCATTATTCCAAATATGAATAATTTTTATAAATTTGATTAAACTAATTAACATAAGGAGGTATTATGCAAACATTACAAAAGATAGCATTAGGTTTAATTATTATAGGTGCTTTAAACTGGGGTTTAGTAGGTCTATTTAATTTTAACTTAGTTGAGGCATTGTTTGGTGTAGATACTTTATTTACTAAAGTAGTTTATACCTTCGTTGGATTAGCAGGCATTATTAATATTGGACTACTTATTACACCTTTTGAAAATACTGCTAGAAAGTAGAAAAAATAAAAGAATGTGAGAAATTCACATTCTATTTATTTGAAACAATTATATTTATACTTTTAACTTTACTTGTATATGTTAATTTTAAGTCTGTACCTGTTACATATACTGGAACAGAATATGTACCTGGTTCAGTTATTTCTTTTAAATCAATGTATGCTTTAATATTAGTTGTTTCTAAACTATCAAGTAAACTTTTAACTCCTTTTACTGTTACTGTTACATTAGCATCATTTTGACTAGCACCTTGTGCAATAAATTTAGGATCTAAGTTTTCAGTTTCAATACTTATGTTATCAAAGTCTTTACTTGTTTCTTGTTCCATTGTTACAGTTATTGTTACAGATGTATCACTTATACTTCTACTTCCTGCAGGTTTATTTATTACTTTTTGATATACTTTATCTTCGCTTAAGTTTGTTACATCTATTTCTACTTCTATGAAATTTAAGTCTGCTAGAATTGATTCATCTGCATATACAGTTACATTTGTTACACTACTAGTTATACTACTTATTGCAGAACCACTTCTTACTTCTCCTTTAGGTACTACTTTTAGTGGTACTGTTTTACTAGGACTAGTTATTGTTACAGTTGCAGTTACTGTACCTGGTACTATTTCTATATCTTTCATTTCTTTACCAGTTTCATCATAAGCAATAAGTTTAACACCTTCTAATGTATATGTTCCACTTTCTTTAGCATTTAATGCATTTACATCTACTATTGCTTTAACATTTGCTACTGTTTCTAGTTTTTCTTTATAACTTTTAATTATTACGTCATTTTTGTCTAGTAATACATTACTTACTACTAAAGTTTCACTTAATTTATCAGTATTTATTAAATCTATTGATACACTTCTTGTTTCACTTACTTTAGGATATATCACTACAGTTAGACTACTAGGATCTAGTTTATAATTTAATGTATTTATTGGTTTATTATATTCTAGTTTTACTTTATGAGTTCCTACATCATAGTTTGTTAAATCCAAACTTACCTCATGATCTCCTCTTTGTTCTGCTAAGTATAGATCTCCACTTCTACCCATTAGTATTATGTCTACTGTATCAGGTAGTCCTTCCACCACATATGCTTCCTCATTATATTCAACATTTACTTTTTGATTTTTAAGTACAACTGCTTTGGTATTATTTATTCCAATTACCTTTTTATCTACTGCAAAGAAGAATAATAAGGCTATAAATAATGATAAGTACAAAAGTACAGTTGGTTTATTTAAGATTTTATCTATTATACCACTTTTAAATGTAAATTTGTCTTTTATAAAATATGCTACTTTGCTTATTGGTGTTAATATTATTTTATCAAAAAATTTATATATACCACCAAAGATTTTTTTTATAAAGTTAGTTTTCTCCGTCTTTTTCAAGAGAGTCCACCTCCTCTTCTTCTAGTTTTTCATCTGCATCAAAGAATGTTTCTTTCTTAGGTTGTAATCCTTCGATTAATATCATTCTTGCATCATCCAATGTTAGGTTATAGTTTAGTTCATTATCCATAGCTATTGATACTCTTCCAGTTTCTTCACTAACACAAATACTTATTGCATCACTTACTTCAGCTATTCCTAAACATGCACGATGACGTGTTCCAAGTCTTTTAGATATTGTTGTATTCATGCTTGTTGGAAGTACACTACCAGCACATGTTATTCTATCTCCTTGAATTATTACTGCTCCATCGTGTAAAGGATTATTTGGAAAGAATATACTAATCAATAATTCGCTACTTAAGTCAGCATATAATTTATGTGCTTGTTCTATATATTGATTTAAACTATAGTCTCTTTCTACAACTATTAATGCACCAATTCTATTTCTTTTTAGATATTCAACTGCTTGCATTATTTCATAAACTACCTTTTCTCTTTCATCAACAGTTAGTACTTTATGTCTTCCAAGTAATTGACTTCTACCTAAGTTTTCAAGAACATTTCTAATTTCTGGTTGAAATATTACAATAAGTGCTAGAGGTGCCCATTCTATTACATATTCTAGTAATACTCCTACTGTATTAAGATTTAACCAATCACTTAGTAATTTTAGTAGTACTACTATTATTAATCCTTTAAATATTAACGTTAATTTTATATTTTTCTTAATATATTTTAATAAATAGTATATTACAAACCATAATATTGCAATATCTAATACCTTTGTAAATATATTAAATATTTGTGACAAATTCATAATTGTCCCTCCTAATGTATATATCAATTATAATATAAAAAAGATATATTTACTATATCTTTTTATTTTTTTGTGTTAAGTTTACATCTATTTTATATCATCAAAAATGTTTAATGTTTCTATGTTTTCACTTTGTTGTGGTTGTGTATTTGTGTTTTCATTAATCATTTCTACAGCAGGTTGTTCATTTGGTGTTTCTGATATAGGTGTTACCTCATTATTATTTATTCCAGTTGATTCACTATAAAATTCTATTGGAGTTTTTTCTTCTTCTTTTAGTGGAATGTCATTTATTTCCATAGTATCTTCTGTTACCGCATTTTCAGGCGTTTCAGGTGTCTCTAAATGTGCACTAATAGATTCTGCTGGTGTTGGTTGAACAGTTTTTGCTAATTCTGGTTGTGGTTCATTAGTAACACTAGCTGTTTCAGTTGGCACAGCATTTTCCACAGGTGTACTAGGAACAGGTTGTTCATTTGTACTTATACTTTCTCCTTTAAATGTATTTTTATCTTTCTTCTTAGATTCAACTATAAATCCTACTAATGCAAAACATAAAACTCCAGCTGCTACAAAAAACCATATATAATAGTCAGCTAAAAAATTTATCACACTTTCCATTTTACATCCTCCTTACTATAACATTATTTTATCAAACAATAATGTTTTTTTCAATATAATTTTATTCAGCATTTTCTACATTATTACTAATTATGTCTAAATATTTGTTATCTGGTTCTATTTGAATCCAAGTATTTCCATCATTAAGTTTAATTTCCTCTTCTGTATTTGCATAGTAATATCTAGTTTGAGATGCTCTTGTATCTTTTTTCCATGTTATTGGTACAGCATATCCATTTGTAATATAATATCCTTCTCCACTACCTATATTTTCTAATTTTTGTCTTCCATAACTATCATAACTATAGTTTTCTAATTTATATGTTATTATGTTTTTAGCTGTATATTGATTATTAGTTATACTATCAACATGTGGCGTATCAGCCATATACCTTAGATATACTTTATTTGTTTCATCATATTTATAACTAGTTGTGTGGTAACTTGAATAAGGTATTACTACTTCATCAGCTTTAATAGCATTTTCTTTATCATTAAAATTAATTTCATCCACACTATAGTTAAGTAAATTTCTTTTATTAGTTGTTGTTTTTATATTAAGGTTTTTTATTCCATCATTTATCATACTCATTTTAGTAAAACCTGTATGTTCATATGCTTTATCTAAACTTTTATCTCTAAAGAAATATTTTCCTTCATAATCCATTCCATCAATATGGTCTATACCTAAAGAACTTATATCATTATATGCATCATTACTTCCTCCCCAATGGATATATATAGCATCATTTTCAAGTACATAATCTAAAAAGTATGGTCTACTACTTCTAACAGAACCTATTTTTTCTACATCTTTTTGGTCTTTATACAAAGCCATTATTCTAGTAATACCACCTTCTGCGATTATTTCATAATTTATGTATGATTTATCTAAACCTGCATGTGGCCATGCTTGATGATTATTGTTTATCATAACAGCAATTGACCTAGAATTACTAGATTCATCAATAATTTTTAACTTTTTTTCTTCTTTCTTTTCTTCTTTATATATATTATCACTACTAAAATATTTCTTATAAACAAAAATACCTGATACAATAATACATAATACTAGTATAAAACCTAATACTTTTTTCATAAAACACCTACCTTTAATATAAGTATACTAGTTTTTTTATTTATATTAAATAATAATTATAATGGTTAACACTAATAGTGTAAAGAAAATAGACTCTGTTAAATCAAAGTCTATTCATCTTTTATTTTCTTTATTCCTATAGTATAACCAAATGGTTCAAGCATTTTAACAAGCGTTCTTACATTTGGAACTTTGTATCTACTTTCTAATACAGCTATCATTTCCCTACAAACTCCACTATTTTTACTCATTTCCATTTGTGTCATATTAAGTTCTTTTCTCAAATTAATAAATTCATCAACTAAATTATCTATTAGTTCATTTACTTCTTTCTCATTATTTCTTTTATTCATTGTTTCTCCATTATTATAATGATTTTTTTCTAATTTTTGCTTCTTCTACTTTTGCTAAGTATTCTCTATAAGATTCTTCTTGTTTAATTTTCATTTGATCATAATGAGATTCTAACATATTCTTTTCATCAGTACTTAATCTAATAACCTTATTATCTTTTAATCTAGTTATTCTATAATTACTTTTTTTGTCTAAAAGATACTTTTCTAATTCTACCCTAGTAGGTACTTTATCAAAAAATTCAATAAGATATTTTTCTTCTTTTATACCTTTTTTGTAATATGTGTCATCTCCTGTTTGTCTTCCATTGGAATAAATGAATCTATATACTGCATTATTACATTTAATACAAGAAGAAACTTGATTTTCTCCTTCATAGCTAATACAAGTATCATTTACCATTCTTTTTATTTTTAAAATTCCTTCGTTTTCTTTCATAAATCGCCTCCCTTAAATTATATTATAAAATTATAAAATTTATTTGTAAAGTTTAATTATTCATTATTAATTTCACTATTTTTGGTGTTTTAATACACATCTTTTATATGATTCTTCTTGTTTTTTTCTTATTTCTTTATAAGTTTTATTCATTTCTTCAAATTCTTTATTGTTATGTTTTAAAACAACACCATCACTTAATCTAGTAATTTTATAATCACTATTAGGATTTAAAAAATAACTTTCTAATTCTACTCTAGTAGGTATTTTATCAAAAAATTCAATTAAGTATTTTTCTTCAGACACACCTTTTTTATGATATTCATTATCACCAGTTTGTCTTTCATCATTATAAATAAATCTATATACTGCATTTTCACATTTAATACATTCTATTATTTTACATAATCCAAAATAATCATAATTAACACAATTATTTTTTACTTCTGTTTTAATTTTTAGAACTCCTTCATTCTCTTTCACAATTGCCTCCTTTACACTTTATTATAAATCATAAAAATTATTTGTAAAGAAAAATAATCCATTCGGATTACTTTAAATTTTATTACATCTTACTGTTACTCTTTTTAAACCATCTTTAGTACAAGTATATAAAGTTAAATCAAAATCACTTTCTATCATTTCTTTTACATCAGTTGATGATAATGTTTCAATTAATTCAACTTGATAAGTATACTTATTATTATTTACATCTGTTATAGTTATTGTATCCCCTTTTTTTAATTTATATAGATTTCCAAAGTGAGACTTATATGAGTGCCCACATATTACTAAATTATTATTTAATATAGAACCATAGTATACAGATGGTGCTTTATTTAATGATGCATATGAATATTCTTTAGTAACTGGTAAGTTTAATTCTAAACTTGGTATGCTTAAATATCCAATATATTGAGTACCATCTATATCAATAGTATCATTAGTTTTATTTTCTTTGGTTTCTTCTAATATTATTTTCATTGCCTCATTACTTTTTCTTTTAGAATATATTTCTTCCCATTCAAAATATACGCCAAGTAATAAAGATATCATTATAAGAATTATACCAACTATTAAAAATCTTTTAGCAGTTTTGTTCATCTTTTATTTTACTATATACTATTGAAATAACTATAAATATTATACCTAAACTACCAATTAATTCTACTAGCCATGGCATATTACCTGTTTGTACTAAACTTGTTGTATTAGTTACTATAAATGAATTATCTTCTTTTTGATAAGTAACTGTATATCCTTTTGGTACATTTATTTCTTTAACAGAATACATATCACTTTTTTCAATATCTTTCCAAGTATATTCCCAATTATTAGAACTATTTAATTTAATTCTATCAATTACTTCATTATCTTTAGATAATTCTATTTCAATATATTCAGGTAAGTTCGCTATTGAATTTATATTAGTAGTTGTAGTATTCCATACTTTTTTTACATTTATGTCTATTACTCTTATTATATCTGTTTTAGGCTTGGAAGTTATATCATAAGTCCATTTATTATTTATAACTCTTGGTATCATAACTAAATATGGAGATATTACGCTATAACCTTCTACTTTATTTGTTTGTTTAACTAAATATAAACCTAAATCTAAATCTTCAAATTTAACTTTACCATTTACAGTAGTTAAACTCACTCCTTTAACAGAATCATTCATGCATTTATTTATTTCTTCACTAATATTATCAGTATCTAATTCTTTTAAAGATACATTACAATTAGATAATTCATTAACATATTCAAATGCTAAGTTATAATTTTCTTCAGTAGCATTAGCAACTTTATAGATAGTTATTTCAGCACCATCTATTTTAGTATTTTCTTGTTTTTCTAATAAAGTTATTTCAATGCTACCTTTTTTATCAAAATCTACTGTATTGGCATAAAGTTTAGTATTAAACATAAATAACATTAATAATAAAATACTTAATTTTTTCATACTTTGCCTCCTTTGGCTTTTCCATTTGGATAAATAAACTCTTCATATTTTTTAATATTTATTTTCTTAACTGGTTTTATTAATAAGATAATCATAAGTAATAGTATTATTGGTAAAGAAACTAAAGGTATTACTATGAGTTTATTTATTTTAAATGCTTCAGTTGTGATGTAAGTTTTTTTGATAGGTCCTTCTATTCTTTTACCCCTTACTAATAATCTATGAGTATTTATTCCATAAGGTGTACATGTAAGAAGAGTTACATAATCTTCATCACTATTTATTTTTAATTCACTTCTATCTGATGGTTTTACTATTGTAATTTTATCTATTTCATAGGTTAATGTTTCATCTAAAATAGTTATTTTAAATGTATCACCTATGTCTAATTTATCTAAGTCTGTAAATAATTTAGAAGATGGAAGACCTCTGTGGGCTGACAATACACTATGAGTTCCTAATCCACCAATTGGTAGTGATGAACCTTCTAAATGTCCTACACTTGAATTTAACACTTCATTGCTAGTACCATGATATATAGGCAATTCTACTTTTATTTTATCTATAGTTATGTATCCTATCATACCATTATTATTAACATTTAATAATTCTTTATAATTAGTTAAAGTATCATAAGTTAGTAATGGTTCTTTTAAACTAGCTAATTTTTCATTATATTCCTGTGCATCACTTTTTAACTTATCAAAATCTATTTTATCAGCTTCATTCAATATATTTTCATAATTATATATTGTCTTTACTTGCATTTTTTCATTGTAGTAATTACTTAATGTAGGATATAAAAGCGTTAAAAGTCCTATGAAAAAAAATAATGTCATAATAATTGTTGTTTTACGCTTTTTCATAATACATTTACCACCTTTTCCCCTTTATTATTTTATATTTAGGAAGAGAATTAACTCTTCCTAAACTATAAATCATTGCTGACTATATTTATTATTATATATTTTCTTTATATGCTCTTAATTTAGTTACTAGTAATAGACCAAAACCTAATACTAAGATTGAACCAAATGTTACAAATAAAGCTGTTCCAGTACTACCAGTTTCTGGTAATTCTTTACCTGTGTAGTTTACTACATCAATACTTGTTCTTTCAAAAGTATTATTAGCACTTATTTTAGTTACAATAACTTTTACTCTGCTAGTTAATTTATTGAAACCAACAGGCGCAACTACTTCTTCTAAGTAATAAGTATCTGCATCTAGTCCTTCAATTATAGCTTTACCAGCTTTAATTGTTACACCAGTTTCACCTTCAACTGCTACACGATAAGTGTTAGTTGTTTCATCTTTTAATACAACTTTAACTTCATTATTATTTGCATCGTATAATTTGAATTCAGCACCACTTAATTCTTTTTTATCTTTATCAGTTTTTACTAATTCAAATACATAAGCATAAGTAGTTGTTTTCTTTTCATCTGTTGTTCCATCATTCCATGTTAATTTAGTCTTGTTATCGTTTCCAGCACCTTCAATTACAGCATCTTTGTTTAATACAGCTGAATATTTGATTACAATATTTGTACCTATAGGTTGTTTTGCAATAAATTCATCTTTGAATGATAATACAAATGTATAACCTGTTGTTGTAGTACTTATTGTATAATTAGAAGCATCAACTTTATCAGCTCCAATATATGCTTCGATTGAATTTGCATTTAAAGTTAAACCATTACTCATTATATCGTATACAATATAACTAGTATATCCAGCACCAACTATTACAGTTGTTTGGAATTCTACAATATCTCCGATTTGAGCATCATTTACTGCACCATATGAACCAGTTGAGTCTTCTTTAACTTCCTTTTTAATATCAGGTTCAACTGTATTTTTTTCGTTTACAACACCATTTGGATCAGTTGTATCTAAGTGTAATAATGCACCAACTGAAGATTTTACTAGGTAATAACCTAAATCTAAATTTTTAAATTTTACTGTAGTAGTTGTAGCAACTTGACTAGCAGTGGCAGTTATATTATTGTCTTCTGCATATTTCATTGCTTCTTTAGTGAATTCTACTACGTTAGCATTTTCTTTCCATACATAGTATGTAGCACCATTTTCATTTTTTGCTTCTAGATATTTACCACCAAGATTAGCATCATCAACGAATGCTTTCCAATCATTATTAGCGCGATAAATATAATGATTATTTGCTTTATCGTATGTTTCTAGATCTAATATTCTATAGATAGAATATGTTTCACCAACTATTGCTTTA
This sequence comes from uncultured Bacilli bacterium, assembly GCA_934101625.1. Lineage (GTDB taxonomy): Bacteria > Bacillota_I > Bacilli_A > RF39 > UBA660 > CAKOLN01. Next base: position 11,149 of record CAKORV010000007.1, read on the forward strand.
TTAACTGTAATAGTACCAGTTCCTGCAGCATTTACTCTTAATACTTGTGTGAATGATACAACTAATAAGAATAAAACGCTTAATAATTTTTTAATGTTTTTCATATATTTCCTTCCTTTATTTTAATGCTTTAATAGTCAGCCTTTTCTTCTAAAGCATTTTTTATTATATAAATAACAGGAGTCACCATTAATAATGAACCTATTATTAACAAAATTAACATTCCAGCACTTCCAGTCGCTGGTAACTGATACCCTGATATATTAGTAAACAATATATTGACATCATCATCAAGGGTAATCTCTTCTGTACTATTTGAATAAATTACTTTTGAAGAGTTTATCTTATATTTAACAATAAATCCTTCAGAATCTAATTCTTTAATAGTAAACTTCATTCCATAAGGTAAACCTTTTATAGTTATTTCATCTTTATCTTTTAAACTAATTTCTAATTTACCATTTATAAATTCTACTTTTTCATCTTTGTTATTAATAGTTGCTATAAATTTTCCATTTAAATTTTCATCTTTATATTTAGCATTTATTTCAAATTTAAATGATTTATTATAACTTACTCCTTCAACTACTTTTTCAATAGTTAAGTTCTTAGTTTTATGATTATTTATTATTTCTTTATCTTTAAAGTCAGGAGTTGTATTTCCGTAAGATACTTCGAATTTGTATTCTGTTTCATCCAAGTCATGATATTCATCTGTTTTTATTTCATGAAGTATGTATTTATGACCAGAAGGTATTTTATCAAATGTTACTTTACCTTCACTATTGGATGTACTTGTCATTGAGAAATCATCACTTATATGTTTTCTTTCATTCATACATTCACAAGTTGGATCGTGTTTTATTTCAAATTCAACTCCACTAAGTGGTTTATTTAAATAACTTGATAATTTGTTAAATTCTATTTTTCCTAAATGTCCTTTTACTTGTGGTATTGGAAATTCAAGTTTTCCGTCTCTAGATTTATTGTTCTCTTTAACAGTATAATTTAATGTAGTAATACCATTTGTTTTATAAGCTTTGTTTTCAGCAAACTCTTCTAATTCATTTTTTAACCTTACTCTATATTTTAAAGTATAAATGTAAGTATCGCCTTTTTTAATAGGTGTTGATTTTTTTAAATCCCAGTTTAATTTATCTGTTTTTAAATCAAATGAAGCTTTATTTGGATATTTACTTGATGGAACTACTTCATCAGAAAGAATATCTTTTTCTCCATACATACCTACAAATTCAATTGTTTTAGGTTGAGTGCTAGAATTCATTGGATCTTCTGTAACCCAAGTTGCTTCTGATAAAATCATTATTTGTTTAAAAATGTCTTCAAAAGCATTACTTATTCCTCCGGTGCTTTCAACATCATAATAATAACCCGAACCAATGCTATTTTTTAGCCAATTTTTATAACTATCTGCACTTTGAGCTGAACCAATTTCGTATGTCTCAGATGTTCTATCTACAACTGACCATTTTTTTTCCTTGGTCTGATCTATAAATTTTTGAATTGTCTGTCCACCGATTCCAACTCCAACAGAGTATATACCAATTCCACTTGCTTTAACCTCTGTTGCTTTTTCTCTTGCTTTAATTGCGGATTGATCACTATAACTTGTTCCATATGGAAGGCTTGCTTTTTTTACACTGTCGTAAAATCCGCCTTCAGTATAAGGATTATATCCTGTATAACCATCTTTTATATATGTTGTTGGAAAACCATCAGATAAGAATACAATATACTTTTTACTAGCCGAAGATTTATCTAGCATATCTTTTGCCATTTGCAAACCAGCTTCTATGTTTGTAAATCTTTCTGTATATCTTGAACCGTTTGGATCAGTTCCTTTCATTTCAGCATTTATTCTTGTTCTTATATCTTCTTTTAATTGTTTTTTATTACTATTATCACAATTACCCAATTTAATAATTTCATGAGCACTTGTGTTGAAAGCGACAAATCCAAGTTTTCTATCTATGTTTTTATTTTCTTCTGAACGATTTGCAAACAAATCAATAAATTCATTGCTTGCCTTTCTAGCTTCTTTTAACCTAGTTGAATCGCCTAATGATTCTGTCATAGTATTTGATATATCCATAACAATTACAACGGCTAAATCTGGATCAACAGCTTTTTGTTTAGTTTGAACTTCTAAAACGATATCAAAATAATTTTCTAAGTCTGATGGGTATATATTTTTACTTATTTTAATACCATCAGATTTAACTTCCTTACTACCTCCATCTTCTACTATTTGACTATCATTAGTTAAAGCAAATAGATTAATAAATGGATTCAAACAAGTTAAAAGTAACATCAACATACTTGTAATTTTTTTAATCTTTTTCATAAAATCCCCCTGAAAAATATTATTTATTATTTAATTATCTTTATTTGTTTAATAGGCCAAATACGAATAACGACTTTCCCTATTACATCATCACTTTTTATTTGTCCTATTTCTTCATTTCTAGAATCAGTTAGTATATCTCTTTCATCACTTAGAACGAATACACTTTTTTCTCCCACTTGTATAGGAAATTCTTCATCAGTTTCTCCCTTTATAAATTCTTTTACATAACTTTCTTCTAACTTATTACCATTAACATATACATATCCTTCTTGACTAATATTTATCCAATCACCTGATACCCCTATTACTCTTTTTACTAGTATTTTATTTCCATGATAGAAAGCAATAACATCTCCATTTTTAATTTTATTAGTTTTAAAAGTAAGTACTACGTCATTATCATTTAAAAGAGGTTTCATACTTGAATCAGTAATTTCAATAACTGGCATTAATAAAGAAGCTACTATAACCGCTACTGCTAATACAATGATTAATACATAAATAGAACTTTTTAATAAATTACCAAAGCTATGTTTATAGTTTTCTCTATGTATCTCATTTTCTATAGTTTCAATTTCTATATCTTTATAAGTTAGTTTCTTTTTATCTTTTTTCTTAAATAATCTCTTTATTTTATTCATTATTTATCCTTTTTTGTAGTTACTTTCTTAGTCGTTGTTTTCTTTGCTGTTTTACTTTTTGCTTTAGGACTAACTTTAACTACTACTTTAGAACTTTCTGTAACCCCACTCATCAACTTCTTATATTTTTCTTCTAAAGCCTCTTCTTTTTTCTTACATTTTTCTTCAGTTTCAACTAATATTTTCTTCTTTTCCTCTAAAGCTTCCTTTTTAATAGTGTTTTCCAATTTCTTACAATTTTCTTTAACATTTGCAAAATATTGATCTATTGCTTCTTGTGCATCCGCAAATATATTATTTAATTTTAATGAAGCTTCAGCAATTGAACCTGATTCTTTAATTTTAACTTTTTTATTTTCTAACTCTTTGGTTACTTTTTCTAACTCTGTTTCCAGTTCTTTTATTCTTTTAGCCTGTTCAAGCATTATTTCTAGTAACTCTTTTCGTTTTATTTTCTTTAAATCTTTCTTATCCATAAATCCCCCTTGAATAAAATTAATTTTGAAATTAAACCCTAAACCTTTTTTGTAAGACAATATAATATCACAATTCTAAATTTTGTCAATTAAAAATTCACTTAATTTTGGCATTTTAATCAATAAATTTTAATTTTATGTAGCTTTAGGTCTATTTAGGATTTTTTTCTCCTTGGTTATATATTGTATTACAAGCATTTTTGTTTGTTAAACATTTTTTTACTAAATTCAATATTTTTTTAATTGAATTATTATTTTGGTAGTTATGCAAGTTTTTTCTCATCTTTTTTAATATAGTTTTATTTAAATATGTATCTACTGTTTTAATTAATTTTTCAGGGGTTTTTGCAATTGTTCCATATCCATTTAATGATACAAATAATGCATTATATATTTCTTGTCCACCATTCCCAGGAATTAATATCATAGGTTTTTTCATCTCTAAACATTCAGTTATACTAATTCCACCAGGCTTAGTTATAACAAAGTCACTTATGTTTAACAAATTGTTTACTTCATTAGAAAAACCCAAAACTCTTACATTTTTATAGTTATTTAGTTCTATAAAGTTATTACATTTGTTTTTTAGTTTCTCATTTTTTCCACATACAAAAATTATATTAGCATCAAATTTATTTTTTACTAATTTTTTAAAATAACTATAAGAAAAATCACTTCCTATAGATCCGCCAGCAAAGAAAAGTATTGTCTTTTTGCCATTGTTTACTTTATACTTATTTTTAATTAAATCTTTATTTAAAACATTAGAAAATTCACAAGATAAAGGTATACCATAAGAATATATTTTATCTTTACTTATACCTTTTTTAACTAAAGAATCTTTAACTAATTTATTACTTACTATCAAAGCATCTATATTATTTATATCTTTTTCCCATAGTTCATGAGATACATAATCTGTAATAATACTTATTAAATTAGAATTTATTAGTTTTTTATCTTTATATAGTGATGACATAGTTATACCAAAAAAATGTGTACATATAATCAAATCTGGATTAAAATTAACTATTTCTTCTTTTAATTTTTTATTTTTAAGCATACTTTTAGTTATCGGTTTATATGGTAATGTAGTAATTTTATGATCAAATATATTATACAATAAACTAAATATTAAACTTCCCTTGTGTTTGAAATTTAATTCAAATAGATTTTTACTTATTTTACCTAGAATATTATCATATTCAAGTATATCCATTATTTTAACATTATATTCTTTTTTTAAACTTTCATACAAGTAATTAGCCACTGTTTTATGTCCTGAACCATAAGTAGCATAAATAATTAATATTTTTTTATTCATAAACACCACTCTTTAAATTATATTCATTTACATAAATTATACGAACATAATGAAAAAAAAGTTGGTTAATATTCCAACTATTTTCTAATTTTAATTATATCTGATTCTTTTAAATTACCAATTAATAATGAAGAATTATCATCATGTTCTTTAAAATTATTTAATACTTGCTTTTCATCATAATTAGCATTAGATTAACTACTTATATTTCAATTATATTTACTTCATTACCATGTTCTTTTAAAATATTAATTAAGTCATTTGTTTTTAACCATACAGTTGCATCATTCTTAAGTGGATGTACTCCAATAATACCTTTTCCTTTTAGAAAATACTCATCAATATATACACTTACTTTTCTTTCACTATCATTTAATATGCCAAGCAATGTAACAGAGCCTGGTGTTAATCCTAATATTTCTTTTAAATCATTTTCTCTAGCAAAACTCAAATGTCTAGTATTATATTTATTTTTAAATTCTTTTATATCAACTTTCTTATCATTTTTTAAACTTATTAAATAATACTTACTCTTTTTATCATCAGTTAGAAAAACATTTTTAGCATCATATTCTGGATATTTTAAATTAATATTTTTTAATTCATCCATATTAAACACACTTTTATGTTCTTCAATTAAATACCATATATTTTTACTTTTTATAAATTCATAAACATTTTCTTTTGTCATATTATAAAACACTCCTAGTAAGGTTTATCACTTTAAAATAGAAAAAAACTACTAATTAGTAGTATTTTTCTTTATTTTTTTAAAATAATCACATTTTAAAGTTAGATCATTTTTTCTTTCAAGATAATTCACATAATAATTCATCATTTCTAAGTCTTCATCACTTATCTTGCCATTATTGACAACTTCTCCCCCACTTACATATACATCACCATCATACCAACTATAATCACTAAAGAAAACTAGTCCATTATAATCATTTGACAATGCATTTTCTCCAATATAATAATTTGGATTATATTCTATATCAAATAAATTCAATATTGTTGGTAATATATTTAATTGAGATGTTACATCTTTTATTGTTTTTTTTGTTTCACCATTGTTATATATATAAAAAGGTGTATGATTTATTAAATTATTACTTGTATCTTTATATTTATCTAATATTGTTTGATCACTTAAAGTATATAGGTAATGATCAGTAAACACTACAATTGCTGTATTGTCCATTAGTTCATTATCTTCTAATTTTTGTAATAAAAGTTCTACCATGTAATCTGTTTCTTTTACCTGTCTTCTAGCACATTCTTCCTCTGTTAAAGTTGGTAATACATAATCTTTTGGTAGTTCTTCTACACCTAGAGTTTCTAATGCATCTAAGGTAACAAGTTTTTTGCATACACCAGAAGATGTACTGAAAGGTAAATGAGAAGAGTATGTAATTATATAATCAACAAACTTTTCGTTTTCAAACATTTTGTTACTAAAATCTTCATTTAATATCATTTCTCTATCTAATTCATATTCTTTATTCTTATAATCATACATATCTACTAAGCCATAATAATTGTCATATCCCCAGTTTTTGTAATTGGCTCCTCTTGAATAAAATTCACTTGTATTCATATGAAAAGCATTTACTGAATACCCTAATGATTTAAATAGTTTGGCTAATGTATATGGAAAATCATTTTTACTAAATGAATATGCATTTTGAGTATAACTTAAAGGTGTGATAAATCCTGTGTTGACAGCAAATTCTGAATTAAATGTACTTCCCCCACCATTATAATATGAATAATGGTTTGTAAAGTTTATACTATTATTCATTAATTTATATAGATTTGGAGTATCATTTTCATTTAATAACCATTCATCTACTCCTTCTAATTGTAGTATAATTAAATTTTTATCTTTTAATAATCCTGTGTAAGAATCAGTTTTTCTTTCTACTTCTGTTTTGTAAACATCTTCTAAAAAGGTTAACTCTTCTTCATTATCTGTTTTTTTTGGCTTTATAAATGTTATATAAAAATTTCTTATACTATACTCATAAAGTCCACTTATTCTCATACTTTTATTATTATCGTTAAAACTAATATATATATTTCTTGGATTTTTCCATGTTGACCATGTTAATTCATCATTCTTTTTGCCTAATAAAAAAGGTGTTAATGTATGCAGTATGATAAAGACAATTAATATAATTATTAAACTTTTATAATTGTTCCTTTCATTATTAGGGTAATTTTTATAAGCAAAGATAAAGACTATTAACGTTAATGCACTTAATACATAAACCCATATATTACATGTTAGTAAAGCATCTTTAATATATGAAGATCCTTCACCCGCTAGTAAGACAAGTGAAAAATCAAAAAATGTATCTGTCATACTATAATAAACATTGTTAGTAATAAATAGTCCAAATGATAAGATAAAGAAAAATAAATACAATTTTTTACCTATACTCTTCTTAAAACTAATTGATACACCAACTATAAATAAAATCCATATAAGCGTAAATAAATTTGGAACTAATCTATATATCTTATAGAATCCAATTTTATGTCCTAATCCTCTTGTAAACAAATCCATTAAAAGAAAAGGAACACACATATATATTACTCTTCTGTTATTTTTTATAAAATTTAATATTTTAATTAAGATATCAAATATTTTATTACTCTTTTTAATATTTTTTCTATTATTCTTTTTTACTTCTTTTTTCATCATAAATCACAACACAATTATACTATAAATTCAATTGACAGTAAACCCTTAGTAATTTTATTATGTACATGTTTTGTTATTTTATGTGTTTTTAATAGGTTTATTAATTACAAACTAATTCTGTTTGCAGATTTATTTTTTTTCTTAATTCTCTTTTTGTTAAATTAAATTTATTTGAAATATTTAAGTAATACTCTATCTCCTTTTCATCTTTTAAACTTAATATTTCGCATATGTTTGACCAGGTGATATTAAAAGTTTTGAATTGGGCCGACACTGTCGGCCATTTTTCATGTAACAAATAAAATTGACGCATTTTTTTCAACATTCTTTCCGAGTACCCCTTACCAAGTTCACTCGTTAATCTATCAGAATATTCTTTAATAAGTTGGTTACCATACTTAGCTCTTGCTTCTCCACCTTGGGCTTCTATAAGTAATTTTCCTACATTATAATATCCTTCTAAATCTTTTTGATTACTTTTATATTCTCTTACTTTTCTTCCAATTATATTATCTATTAATATATTTTTTATTTCATCATAATAGTTCATTTCTTTCTCCTAAATATTCACAAATATTTTCATCACTTGTTATAAATCTTCTTATTCTTATTTCATCACTATTTATATATTTTATTAACCATTTATTATCTTGTCTACATAGGATTACTCCGTTAGTTTTATTGTGATAATCTTTCTTTAATTCTAAATCTATATAATTCATATATGTTTGTATTTGACCAATATGCTCTTTCTTTAGTTCTGTTATTTTTAGTTCTGCTACAACATAATTCAAATCAATTGTATTAAACAATAAGACATCAATATAATTGTAATTATTTCCTATTTTAATTTTATACTGACTTTTTACGTAGGTATATCCATCTCCGAGTGCATCACATAATTCAACTGAATTTTCATCTATATATTTTTGAAGTATTTTTTCTGTTAGTTTTTCTTTAAACTTTAAACCATTTAATACTACTGGATTAGGTATTGTATCTTTAATTGTTACTACTTCTTGCTTAGATAACTTTTCTTTTACGTCATCATCAAGCCTATCATATTCTTTTAATTTAATTCTTTTTCTTAAATCTCTTGTCGATAAATTAAATTTATTTGAAATATTTAAGTAATATTTTATCTCTTTTTCATCTTTTAAACTTAGTATTTCACATATATTAGACCAAGTTATATTAATACTTCTAAATTGGTCCGACACTGTCGGACTTTTTTTGATTAACAAGTAAAATTCTCTCATATATTTTAATCTGGTTGGTGTATATCCTTTTCCAAGTTCACTCGTTAATCTCTCAGAATATTCTTTGATAAGCTGATTACCATATTTAGCTCTTGTTTCTCCGCCTTGGGCTTCTATAAGTAATTTTCCTACATTATAGTATCCATCTAAATCTTTTTGATTACTTTTATATTCTCTTACTTTTCTTCCTATTATATTATCTACTAATATATTTTTTATTTCATCATAATAGTTCATTTTATGCCCTCCTATATGATATATACGACAAAAAACATACGAACACTTTTATTTATTCAAAAAGACATATAAAAAACAAGTAACTTTATAATTACTTGTCACTGTTCTTACTTTTATTTTACATTTTACTTATTTGTGATAATTCAACTTCAACTGGAGTTTCTTGACCAAATAAATCAATTAAAATATTTAATTTTTGATTTTCTAAATCAATACTTTGTACTTTACCATACATTTCTTTAAATGGTCCATCAACAATTTTTACAGAATCTCCTTCTTTCAAATCATTTTCTAAGTCTAATCTACTCATTCCTTCATTAGCAAGTATTTTATCTATTTCAGCGGGACTTAAAGGAATAGGTTTTGCACCTTTACCACTTGAACCTATAAATCCAGTAACCCCTGGTGTATTTCTAACTGCATACCAAGCTTCATCACTCATAATCATTTCAACTAAAACATATCCTGGAAACATTTTTTTAGTTTTTTCTTTCTTTATTCCATCTTTAATTTCAACTTCTTTAGTTTCTGGAATAACAACTCTAAAAATATTATTTTCCATTCCCATTGATTCAGTACGCATTTCTAAGTTTTCTTTTACTTTACTTTCATGTCCTGAATAAGTATTAACTACATACCATAATTTTTCATTTTCCATACTAACTCACTAATCCTTTCAAGAAAGTAAATAATACATCAAACCCATAAAAATATACACCAAAGAATAACATAAGTACAAGTACTACACAAGAATACTTTACCATTGTTTTTCCCTTAGGCCAACGTATTGCTTTAGTTTCACTTTTAACACCTTTAAAAAAATCTTTCATTAATAATGACCTCCATAAAAAAAACACATTCGTGCTTGATGAATAAAATATACCATAAAAATAAGGAAAATACAAGTACTTTCCTTTAATAATTTACTTTATTTAAATATAAACCTTCAGAAGAAGCAGTTATTCCAAGTTTAGTCCTATCTCTGCTTTCCAATATACTATTTATATCATTTATATTCTTTTTACCTTCATTTAATTCTAAAAACAATCCTATTATATTTCTTACCATATATTTTAAAAAACCATCTGCATTTATGTATATTTTTAATATTTCATTTTCTTCCTTAAATCTTATGTAATTTATAGTTCTAACATAATTATCTTTTTCATTATCAGATGTAAAACTTTTGAAGTCATGTGTTCCTATAATAAATTTAGTAGCTTCCTTTAGCAAATCAATATTAATTAATTTATTATACTCAAATTCTATATTTCTTTTTGTTGGAGAGTATTCCCCTGTATTAATAATATACACATATTCTTTACTAATTACATTATACCTAGCATGAAATTCATCATTTACCATTTCTATATTTCTGATATATATATCTTTGTTTGTTAAATCATTAAGTCCTTTAATAAGCTTTTTTGTATTTATTATATCATCATAATCAAAATGAAAGTAAAAATCATTTGCGTGTACACCTTTATCTGTTCTAGAACAACCCGTTATTTTAATATCTCTATTTAAAATCTTACTAAGTTTTCTTTCTATCTCTCCTTCAATTGTAACTTTATCTTTTTGTATTTGGAATCCATAATAATTAGTTCCATCATAACTTATATTAACCAAATATCTCATAATAATCCCCTCTCAAATACAATGTAAAATGCTATAAATATTAAATGTACCAATAAATAAAATACATCTCTATAATTAAATTTATTTGTATTTAAATTAGTTCTCATTTTTCTATTAATATTATAGAGTCTCAACTCACTCATAAATTTCATTCTTTTTATTTTGTTTATAGTTAGTCTTAAAGTATTCTTAATAGTGTTAAATTGTACTATTAACCTAGAAAGTATATCTCCATGAAAATAATCTAATCCTCTTGATGATGCACTTTTTACTACTTCAAGATCAGTCGTGATAAGAATTGGAAGGAAAGTAATCCCTGTAGTCAATATAAATGATATTTTACTTAGCTTTAGATTGAATACATTAAATACATTTAATACTTTTTCTATAGAATATTTAAGTTCACTATTACTTGTAGTATAAAAAATCAACATTAGATATTCAATTATTAAACTTATTTTAATAAATATAGTTATTGCATTTTCTAAACTTAGACCTTTACTTGCAAGCATAAATAACAAAAATATATAAACATACCTTAATCCATAAAGCATACCAATGTAAAGTCTTATTGGAACATTAGAATAATAAATCATCATGAAAACAAAGAATAATATAACTACATGTAATTTAATATTCATACTACCTATCATTGTTAATATAAATATAAGTAAACAAACTAATTTTATAATAGGATTTAATTTATGAATGTTACTTTCAACTGGATAATAAGAACCAAAATATTTATTATTTTGCATTTCTATATACCTCCTTTATAAGATCTAAAATATTTGTAGTATAAGTTATGTTTTTATTTTTTTTATTACAAGCATTTATAAATTTAACTATATTAGGAGTTTCTAAATCATAAAATGTAAGCATTTTATCATTTTCTAAAGATTTTCTATCTCCAGTTAATACAACTCTTCCACGATCGATTACAAATACTTTATCTGTTACTTGATAACAAAAGTCGGTATCTTTAGTAATTAGTATTATTGTTTTTTTATATTTATCTCTTAATAATTTTAATAGTTTTATAAGTTTTTCCTTTTCTTTAGCACCCAAACCAAATGTTATATCTTCAAGTATTAATAATTTAGGGTTAAATATTAAAGATGATGCTAGGCTTACTTTTCTTTTTTCTTCTAAAGTTAATTCACTTATCTTTTTGTCTAAATATTCTTCATCTAAATCAACTAATTTTATTGCTTCTTTAATTCTAATTTCTTTTTTATTTAATTTATATTTAAAGTATTTTATTCCAAAATTAAGTTCTTCTTTAACTGTATTATTAAATAGCATTTTTTCTACATCTTTTTTTACATAACCTATATTCATCCTTAGTTTATTTATATTCTTAACTCTTCTTCCATCATTTACATAGTTAAATACTCTTATGGTTCCTTTAGTTGGTACTTTAATTATACTTATAAGTTCTCCGATAGATTCTATTCCACTTGATGTATTACCTATTATACTTGTTATTTTATTATCTTCTATCATAAATGATACATTCTTTAAATATATTTTTTCTAAAGGTGATTTCATATTTTCTATGTATGTTACATCATTAAACACTATTTCCATATTTTATCAACTAACCCTTCATAACTTAAATTATAATTTTTTATAAGTTCATAATCTTTCATATATTTATTTAATTGTACAATAAATGGCAAGTTAAATCCTAATCTTTTCATAATTATTTCTTCATTTAAGACACTTATTGTTTTACCACTTATAACTATTTTCTCTTTATTAGAAATAATTAGTTTATTTCCATATAAGCTTTCTTCTATATCATTTGTAAAATTTACGACAACTCCACCAGTTTTAATGAAAGATTTCAAATAATTTATTAATACCTCTTTATCTTTTTTATCAAGTAAACCAAATATATTGTTAATAATTATTATTTTTGGACAAAATACAAGGGCACTTCCTACATTAAGTAATGCTCGTTTAGAAGAATTTATATTATATGGACTTTCATTTAGTATAGTATCTAATCTTAATTTATTAGAAAATTCCATTATTGATTCATACATACTTTTATTTTTAAATCCAAGATTTTCTAATGGATATGCTAATTCATCAATAACAGTTTCAGAATCATATATATTTACTAATTCATATAGACTAAAAGCAACGTTTCTCCTATAAATAGATAAGTTATCTTTGGTAACTTTTTTGTTATTATAAGTGATATAATCATTTTCTTCTTTAAATAATAAATTTTTAACTATTTGTTCATTCAAACTTCCAATAAATGTATAAAAGTTACCTGTTTCTAATTCAAAATTAATATCATCATTTTCATAGTATTTTAATATAATTTCATTTTCCATATTGTTTACCTCTTAAAACTATTATACAAAATTAATCTTTTAATTAAAAGAAAAAACTTAAACAAATCAGTTTAAGTTAAGTAACATACAGGCAACTCCTATTCCAAATCCCAATATAAAGGTTAAAATTAGTATTAAAATAAAGATATTTATTTTACCATTATTCCATATAAATGATGAGCCTTCAATTGATGATTCATTACTAAACAGAGGATTTCTTTTAGATAATTTACTCTCATCTTTGTTTGAATTACCTTGTTTTAATCTTTCTTCTATTTCTGTTAGTTGATCTACTAATATGCGTTTTTTTGACTCATTATTAGTGTATTGAATTTCTATTAGAAAAGTTACAATATTTAAGATATCGCTATCACTATTAGCACCTATTTGAAAAGCATACTTAACACTATCTTTAACTAAATTTATAAGTGATATTCTTCTTTCAAATGTATTATTTATTTGTTTTAATCTTTCTTTTGCATTTTCTAATTTTATTTGTTTTTCTTCATTAGAAATATTAAGAGTCATAATACTTGATATAGCATTTAATTCTCCTTTATCTAAATAATTAGATTTTTCTGTATCAAGTTTAGTAGAACTATCTAAATTACTTAAAATGTAATATTCAATTAATTCTCTTTCACTTTCTTTTGGTATTCTTTTTAATATGGTTGATAATAGTTTTCTTGCACGTTCAGTATAAATGGTATATGAGTTCATTAAAGTTTTATTATAAATATAGTTAAGTTTTTGATTTTGCATTCTTTCAATTGTTGGATTATATTTATTAATAGTATTTAGTTCTACCATTTTTAATAGATTGCTTTTCTCATTAGATTCTATAAGTCCATTTAAGGATTTAACTATCTTAACTGGAACAACTCTAGTTTCATAATATGATACATTTCTTAGAAAATTAAGACTACTAAAAGGAATATTATTTATATTAACTTTTATAGGTAATTTATATTCATTCAGTTTTAAACAAATCGACTCATAAATTGTTTTCATTTTTTCATCAAATTCTTTTCTTTCATCTATTCCTAATGTATCTCTATAAATAAATATGTTTTCAAAATCTGATAATGAATCAAAAATACCACTCATAAGAGATAATGATAATTGATTTAGGTATTCATTTGGATTAGTAGATAATATTTTAAGTGTTACTTCATCTACTTTACTTCTAAGTTCACTTAAAAAACTATTTTTTGTTACTTCATAGTTTGCTAATAAACAAGTATATATTTTAAAATCAGGATTATTTTGTTTAAGTCTATTTATTTTATCAATGATTAAATTGAATTCATCCAATGAAATACTATTTTCAGTTGGGAAATCAATATCACTTATAGGCTCATCAATTATAAATGTTAGAGAGTCAATATTAGATTTTCTAGCATATAAAATGTATTCATCTAAACTTGTGTTTTTATCTATATTTATTTGATAAGATTTACTAGTATATACCATATGAATGCACTCTCCTACTATAAAATAGTATACAATATTTTTTAGATAAATACTAGATCTTTTAGACAAAAGAAAAAGCCAGTATATTACATACCTAGCTTAGCATTAACAATAGTACTAACAAGTTTAAAATCTGCTTTTCCCTTAAGTCTGATATTTGCTTCTTTCATAATTTTACCCATATCTTTTTTACCTTCAGGTTTAATTTCATCAAATATCTTATTTACTTCATTTTCAATTTCTTCTTTAGTTAATTGTTCTGGTAAAAATTCACTAATTATTTTAATTTCATTTTCTAAATGATCTGCAAGGTCATCTCTACCAGCATTTCTAAATTCTTCTATACTTTCTCTATGTTGTTTAACTTGCTTGCTTGCAACTTCTATTACAACTTCATCAGTTATTTCAGTTAATTTATTATTAATTTTATATAAATCAATAGCACTTTTTAAAAGTCTTATTGTACTTAAAGTATCTTTATCTTTACTTTTCATTGCTTCAAGCATAGTTTTATTTATTTTATCGTATAACATAAATTACCTCCTATAGAGAATGTCTTCTATTGTTTCTTCTAGCATTTTTAATAGCCTCTTTTTTTGCTTCTCTTCTTACAACACCAGGTTTAGAGTATTCCTTTCTCTTTTTCATTTCAGAAGGGACTCCACTACGTTGAACCTTAATTTTAAATCTTTTTAAGGCATTTTCAACATTTCCGTTCTTAACTTCTACACGAGTCATATTCTTCCCTCCCTTCATCTATCAGTTATTCTAACACTTTCATTAGTATTTTTCAACTTTTTTATGACAGATATTTACAAAAAGTTGCAGTTTTTTATAAAAAAAAGAAAAAATGTATTTAGTTAATTACATTTTAAACCTTTTTACTTTTTCTATACCATTTCCACTTAATAAATACGATGCACTCACTACCATATCCACATATGGTTTTACTTTTTCAAATGTTTCTTCATTTATTCCGCCATCCACATTTATTATATATTTGTAATTTTTTTCATCTTTAAGTCTTTTAAGTACGTCCATTTTATAAACAACACTCTCTATGAATTTTTGTCCACTTTTTCCTGGTTCAACACTCATAACTAAAACTAAATCTACTAGTTCTAATAAACTTCCTATATCGTTTACACTTGTACTTGGTTTAATAGCAATTCCTACTTTTATTCCATAATTTTTTATTAAATTAATTATTTCTATATGATTTTTTACTGCTTCATAATGAAATGTTATATATTCAATATTAAGTAAACTAAATTCCTCAATATATTTTATCGGATTTTTAACCATAAGATGTATATCTAATTTTTTTGTTGTGTACTTAGATAAATCTATTACTTCTTTTATTGTAAGTCCTTTTTGAGACACAAATTTTCCATCCATTACATCTACATGCAAATAATCAATTCCTATTTTGTCCAATGATTTTATAGCTACACTAGGGCTAATTTCATTTGACAAAAACGATCCACTTACTAACATACTTTTTTTACTCCTTTGTTAATTTTAAATAATTTTCATATCTACTTTTTAATATCTTACCTTTACTAACTTTATTTATTACATCACACCCATCATCTTTTATGTGAGTACAACTTTTATATTTACAATTATAGCCAAACTCTTTAAAGCATCCACTTATATCATTTTTATTTATATTTAACTCTAAACTACTGAATCCAGGTGTGTCTGCTATAAGACCTTTACATGTACTTAATAATTCAACTAATCTTGTAGTGTGTTTTCCTCTGCCCAGGTGAGTACTAACTTCTCCTGTTTTTAAATTTAAGTTTTTATCTATTTTGTTTAATAGTGTACTTTTTCCTGCTCCAGTTTGTCCCGCAACTGCAATTACACTATTTTTAATTTCTTTCTTTATTTTTCTGATTTCTTTATTAGTATAAATTTTATATCCTATTTTTTTATAATATTTTATGTATTTTTTAATCTCTTTTAATTCATTTTTATTACATAAATCTAACTTTGTAATTATAATTATTGGTTCAATATTATTATATTCACTTAATACTAAGAATTTATCCAATAAGTAAGAACTAAATGCAGGTATATGTGTACTTATTACAATAAAAAGTTTGTCAATATTAGATATTAATGGTCTTATTAAAGTATTTTTTCTTTCTAATTGTTTTTCTATTGTATTAGTAGTTGTATTAATAATTACATTATCTCCTACTGTTAGTTTTATATTTTTTAGTTTTCCCCTGACATAGCAAGGAAAAAGACTGTTATTTGACATAACAGTATACAAGTCTTTATTTATACTTATTATTTTTCCTTCATTGTTCATATTATTTAGTCTTTCTATCTATCTGTATTTTCTTTTTCTGATTCATTATCTTCACTAGGTGTTATTGTTCCTTCTACTGCTTCTGGAGTTTTTGCAACGGTTATAGTTAAAGTTACTCCTTCTGTCACAACACTTTTAGCAGGTCTAGATTGATTAATTATTGTTCCACTAGGTAATAATGAATTTACTTCTTCTTTTATTTCAAGTTTCAATTTATATTTATTAGCATATTCTTGTATCATTTCTAAAGTAAAACTACCATCTGTAAAATCTGGATATAGGATTTCAAGTTCTGGAATATATAAAGTTACACTAGAACCATATTTAACATTTTCATCTACTCCTGGACTTGTTCTTATAACTTTATCTTCTTTACCTTTATATTTTTCTTCATCTGTTACTTTTTCTTTTTCAACAACTACATTACAATTGTATTTAGTTTCTAATATTGTTTTAGCTTCTATGTAATTAACAGTACTATAGTCTGGCATTACAAATGTAGCATCACCACTAGAAATATATATACATATTGATTTTCCTTCTTTAACAATTGTACCTTTTTCTGGATCTGTTTTTACTACAAATCCTTCTTTTATTTCATCACTTGGAGTATACTTATAATCTCCATCAGAACATTTTACAACAAATCCTTTTTTAGTTAATGCATTACTTGCATCAACTTTACTCAGATTAGATACATCCGGTACTTCAAGAGTTTTTCCTTTACTTAATTTTGGTAATAAAAATACTACTGCAGTTATTACTACTATTAATCCTGCGAATACACAAGCAAGAATTATTAATATTTTATTTTGACTTTTATCACTACCTTCAACTTCTTTTACCATATCAAAATCATTCTCTTCTTTTTTTATTTCTTGTTTTTTTGTTTCTTTAACAGGAACTTCTACCTTTTTAGTATTATCTATATCATTTTCTGGATATGGATATACATATTTTGGTTCATTTGCTCTTTCTTCATCTAAACAAGTTATTATATCTTGATGCATTTCCCTTGCATCCTTATATCTATTCATAGGATTTTTTGCTGTTGCTTTTATTATTATGTTTTCTACACTTTGAGGTAATTCTGGTAATTTTTTCCTTATACTTGGTATAGGTTCTTTTAATTGTTTAAGAGCTATTTCTACTGCATTATCTCCTTTAAACGGAACACTACCAGTTAATAGTTCATACATAAGTATTCCCATAGAATATATATCACTTTTTATAGTGCATCCTTTACCAGCTGCTTGTTCTGGAGGTAAGTAATGAACACTCCCCATTACTGAATTTGTTTGAGTAAGTTGTGTACTATTAAGAGCCATAGCTATACCAAAGTCAGTAATTTTAATCATGCCATTTTCTAATATCATTATATTTTGTGGTTTTATGTCTCTGTGAATTATATAAGAATCATGTGCATGTGCCATACCATCAGTTAGTTGACTCATTATATCTATAACTTCTGTTATAGTAAGACTTCCTCTTTTTTTAAGAAGTTGTTTTAATGTCTTACCCTCAACATATTCCATTACTATATAGTATTCACCATCATCTTCACCAACATCATACATTTCTACTATATTAGGATGATTTAGACTAGATGCACTTAATGCTTCTCTTTGAAATCTTCTTACGAATTTCTCATCATTTCTTAAATCTCCTCTTAATACTTTAACTGCTACATTTCTATCTAAAATTGTATCATATGCTAAATAAACATTAGCCATTCCACCTTCACCAATAGTTCTAATTATAGAATATCTATTATTAATCTTTGTTCCTTTAATTATCATACACACCACCATTTATTAAAAGCGCTACAGAAATATTATCATTTCCACCTCTTAGGTTGCTTTTTAAAATTAATTTATCCACCTTTTCTTCTATATCCAAATTATTATCGTTCAGTACTTTTTCTATTTGTTCCTTAGTAACCATGTTAGTCAAACCATCACTACACAAAAATATTCCATCCACTTCATTTTCTACATCAAATATGTCAACTTCCACTTTAGGACTTGCACCAAGTGCTCTCATTAGTACATTTTTTTGAGGATGAGTTGCTGCTTCTTCTGGTCTTATTTCTCCGGTATCTACTAAAAAGTTAGCATAAGTATGATCCTTAGTAACTTTATATAATTTACCATTTTTATATACAAATCCACTTGAATCACCAATATTCGCAAAGATTAAATATTGCTTAGTTAATATAGCACACACTAAAGTTGTACCAAGTCCAGTAGCATCCACGTGTTCTTCAGCATAACTTATTATTTTTGCATTCACTTCTTCAATTATTTCTTTAAGCCATGTTATAGCATCAACTTTATTACCAAGTGTACTCATATTTTGAAATCTCGAACCAATATGAGTTACAACTAATGAACTGGCAACTTCTCCAGCACGATGACCACCCATACCATCCGCTACCATTAACATGTAGTCTCCATTTAAGTTTTTAACTATAGTAACACTATCTTCGTTATGATCTCTTACTTTACCCGCATCTGTTTGATAATGTGTTAACATAATTACTACACCTCTTTCAATTTATTTTACTATTTTAAGTGTACCAAATTTTTAACAAAATGTCACTAGAAATGTAAAATAAAAGTATTAAATTGTCATAAATTCACATACCCTATATAAAATAATACTCTTTACTATTATATAAAAGAACTTCAAAATATATTGAAGTTCAATTAAATTAATTAGCACACATATTATTAGTTTTATATCTTATTAAATATGATCCTACTCTTCTACCAATATCATAAAAAGTAGTAACACCTTTTAATAAAGCTGATAAAAATGCTGATGATAGATTTATTCCACCATATATATTTTTTAATTCTTGTTTATTCATTATAATCTCCTTTCTCTAATTATTTTCCACATAATACTGGATTTACTAATCCTTCTAAAAATCCTAAAATAAATGTAATCGCACTTCCAAGGCCTGCCCATATGCCCCAAGAAACACCACCATAAACATTATTTAATTCTTCTCTTGTCATAAGTTCCTCCTTCAACATCATATCTTTTTGAAAATAAGTTTTGTATTTCTTTCTTATGAGAAACATATATTATAGTTTTATCTTTGTAATATTCACAAATATTTTTTATAATTTTCTTTTCTAGTTCAACATCAACTTCACTCAAAGCTTCATCTATAATAATATAATTACTCTTTTTAAGTAAAGAACGAGCCAAAACTATCCTCTGTCTTTCTCCACCGCTTAAGTTAAATCCACTTTCTTCTATTAAATAATCATCACTTCTTATATCATTTAATTCACAAATATTTATTACTTTCTCATAATCTTTATTATTAATATTTCTATCTAATAAAATATTATTTTTAAAAGTATCTGTAAATATTTTTTCATTTTGTCCAATATAGGTAAAAGAATTATTTATTATATTTTCTGTAATACATTCATAATCTAAATTATTTATTTTTATATTACCTTTATAACTTTTTAAATACTTAAGTAAAATCTTAATTAAAGTAGATTTACCACTACCACTTTTTCCTTTAATAAGTATTTTGTCTTTTTCTTTAATGCACAAATTAATATTATTAAGTACTTTATTATCACTATAAGAATAACTCAAATTTTTAATACTTATATTTCCATTAATACAATCATTACTTGTATTTTCTTCTTCTAATGTAAGTAAAGTATTTATTTTATTTAAGTTCTTTATATTATAATTTATGTCTATATCCCTATCTAAAATATCTTTAATCATGTCTATAAAATAACTTACTATCATATAAAGTAACATCAAATCACTTAATTTTAGATTGTTTTTTACAATACTTAGCATTCCAAATGTTAGAAATATTATAATACCTAAATTACAAATTATATTCTTTAATAATTGTTGACGATTCAGACTTAAATTTAGGCTTTTATTAATATCACACATGTATTTATAAGAATTACATATTTTTTTAGTTCTTATATTTTTTATACCAAGGTTCTTTATACTTTCCATTCCGTCAATATTTTCCATTAATTCTTTAGTATAAATTCCCTTTGATTCTTGTAATAATCTAATTTTTCTATCAAATAAATTTCTATATATTTTAACAATTAAAATATACATTATAATTATTAGAATAGCTATTAAAGACAATTTATAGTTTATTATAAACATAACTATAAAAGATAATACAACAAGTATAATATTTAATAATGAATTTAATATAAGATTAGACATTAATTCTCTTAGACTATCTAAGTCACTAAATCTACTAATTATTTCTCCAGTGGTTTTATTTTTATAGTAGAGATATGGAAGGTTAAATAATTTATCTATTACTTTGTAATTAATAAATATTTCTAAATTATAATTTGAATTTATTAATAGTTTATTTCTAAAATAATTAAATAAATTCTTAATAATTATAAATGTTCCAAATATATAAAGAAGATTATATATATATTCTTGATTATAATTTGTATTATCTAATATTAACTTATAATAGAATGATTCTAATAAACTAAATATAAATGTTATTAATGAAGTTACTGATAATAAAATTAAAGTTTTTTTATCATTTAAAATATTAAGTATTATTTCTTTTAAAAGTTCATTACTTCTTTTCACTTTAGGTAATTCTTTAATTTTTTTAAAAATTAAAATAGTATTAAGATACATATCACTAAATTTATTTATTGAAGTATTTATAAAACCAATAGTTGGATCCATATAAAGAATTTTATTCTTTTTAATATCGATTTTATATATAACCACAAAATGATACATATTACCTTTTTTCACGTGTGCAATAAATGGTAAATCTTTAATATAGTATTTTAATTCATTTGAAAGAACTTTTTTACCGAAAGCATTAAATCCTATTTTTTTACTACCATTTATTAAGTCATATGCAGTGGTACCTTGTTTAGTTGTATTAATTATTTCTTTTATAGTTTCCATATTTAAATATCCACCATGATAGATAATAATTGATGATAAACAAGCTGCAGCACAATCGTTTTTATCTTCATTAAGTACTACTAATTTATTAGTCATATTTTTTGCCCTCCTACATGTTATATAATACATAAAATGGCCTATCACTTTTATTTTCTTATTTTACGCATCTTTTTACGTATAACTTATGTATAATTTTTAACAATAATTAAAATTAGAATGTAAATTTAAGTGTAAGTAGTATAATTTTAAGATTTCCTAACAAAATATTAAAAAGTGGTACTTTTTGACATAAAGTACTTGAAAAAACAAAAAAAGTATTGTATACTTTAGTAGTCTTGTGAGTTGGTTCCGTAGCTCAGCAGGATAGAGCAACGGCCTTCTAAGCCGTCGGTCGGACGTTCGAATCGTCTCGGAATCACCATTAAAAAAAATCACTCTAGAGTAATCTAGAGTTTTTTTATTTGTTAAATTTTAATATTTCTTTGTCATTAACATTAAACACTACTTCACTAACATCTTCATAACTATCAATAACGCTTCTTCCAATTGTATATACAACTTCTTCTAATATATTATTATCATAAATATTATCAAATATTTTATCATTAAATGTTAGATTCATTACCTCTTTTTCTTTTTCATACTTCTGAAGTTCTACTTTACTATTTAAATAACTACTTAAATTACTTTGATATAATATACTACTTTTTAATTCATTTACTATAATATTAACTTTTTCATCATTAGAATTATTTATCTTAGTAACTGGAACATAATATTCCACATCATTACTATTTCCTATATAATAAATTGTTGTTTTAGTAAGTCCATAAATATTATTTATATCATAATCTTTGTTTATTCCAAAAGATCTATCTAATATTTCAGGCAATAATTTATTTGAATTTGGTAATCTTTCTAATACACTACCATCTACTTTAATTATAACTTTATCTATGCCTTCTTCACTTGTTAATGTAAAAACTATTGCTTCAATCATTTTTTCTTCAAGAATAGAACTAATTCCTAATAAGTCTTTTGAAAAATCTACAGTTACTGTATCATTCTCTATTTTTAATGAATTAACCTTTGTATTACTAGGAATAATACTTTTAAATTCTTTAGGAATTTTATTACTCATATCACTATCTATAGTCATAATAGTTAATTTTTCAATTAATTTCTTTTCAAGCTCACTTTCATTAACTACAACATCTACTTCACTAACATATGAATTTTTATCTAACAAATATATACACAATAAATTTTCTTCATTAACATAATTAATACTTCTATTTACTTTAACATTTTTAGTCGGAAATATATATAGTAATCCTATTACAAACAAAGCACTTGTAGTTAATAATATTTTTCTTAAACCCATCTTTTTTAACATAGTTATCTTCACCTAAAAAATATTATGTATTATTTTAAAAAAAATGACTATTAATTAGTCATCTTCTAGGTTAATTTCACCCATTTTTAATAATTCAATAACTGCTTGTGTTCTTCCTTTAACTTCAAGTTTTTGCATAGCATTAGAAATATGATTTCTTACTGTTTTCTCACTAATTCCCAATTCATTAGCAATATCTAATGTACTATAGTTTTTTATTAAAAGTAAGAACACTTCTTTTTCTCTAAGAGTTAATATACTATTATTCATAAACACCACCTTATTATTAAAT
The DNA here is from genome assembly GCA_934101625.1 of uncultured Bacilli bacterium. Classification (GTDB taxonomy): domain Bacteria; phylum Bacillota_I; class Bacilli_A; order RF39; family UBA660; genus CAKOLN01. The sequence continues at coordinate 34,599 of CAKORV010000007.1, forward strand.
TCTTACTAATTTATTTTATGTATGTTTATGAAATAAGTGATTTATTATTCAAATTGAATGGTTATATACATTTTTTCTTTGTATTCTTCTTGTATACTTCTCATAATATTATTAGCCAAAGATGCATCATGTTCTTTTGAATTAATTACTACTTTAATATTATCTTTATTTATTTCTATATAGCTTTTAATACCAAAATTATCTAATATCTTAGTTTCTAATTCACTTTCCTTAGTAACATTTAAATTCAATACTTTAAGTTCTTCAAATGCTTTATTTTTTTCATCTGTAGAAGATTCACTATCAGTTAAAACTTTTTCTAATTTATCAATTTCTAAACTAACTTGTTCATCTCTATTGGCACGCATTGCGATTAAAGTATCATTTTCTGTTACGTTAACTTTAACCTCTTGTTCTTTTTCATTACCTTTAATTTCTGTTTTTAATAACTCATTAGGCATAGTAACATAATATACTCCAAGAACTAAAACTAAACTTAAAAGTGTTAGAAACCACATACTTTGTTTATTCATCTTATAACCCTCCTAGGAATATATATGACAAATAAAATAAATTATACTAATTATTATCTAATTTCAAAGAATTATCTTTATCTATTTCAAAAAATTCATTAAGTCCAAAAATATTTTTATTAAACTCATGTGAGTAAAATAATTCTTGTGCTTCTTTTAAACTTATTTCTCTACTCATATGTGTTATACCTTTACCATTTATAACAACATAATACAAAGTATATTTATCTAACTTTCTAATAATAAAACCTCTAGTATTTAATATACCATCAGTAGAAGTTATATAGTTTGAAATGTTCATTATAAGGTTTTGAGTCATTGTAAATAATCCATTTTTACCTGTTACACTTTTAATTAATGATTTGATATTATCTATTCTTTTAAAAGAATCTTCATATTTTTTAAGCAATTCTTCATCTGTTTCTTCTATTTTAGAATCATCACTTATTTCTAAATCATCTGTTTCTTCATCCTCGTTTTCATCATCTAAATCTTCCATTACATCATCAAACATATCTTCTTCAATATTAACGAAATAATTATCTAAATCGTCAAATGTATAAGATTCTCCAAACTGAATTTTATCTGAACAATATAATTCATCCAATTTATTCATACATCCTATTTTTTTAAATTTATTTAAATAATCTGTATTTGCTTCAAAGTTTTTTCTATATTTTCTTGCATCTTTTAAAGGTACGTTAAAGAATGTTGCAAAGTCTTTATCTAATTCTTCATCATAATTTCCTTTAATTGGACGATGATTTTTATCAAATTTAAAAATATTATAATTATATTCATAGTAATATCCATCATTGTTTACTCTTTCTGTACCAACTTTCCAAGAAGTATCGTTTTCATTAAAAGTTACTTCTGCTGATACAAGTTTTGTAATATCATTTTCATCGCTTACTGTAAATGTCACAATATAATTTTTCTTTTTTTGTATAGTAAAACTTACTATTTTTCCTTTATCCATACTTTCAACGTATTCTACATTTAAAATAATATCATTTATATTAATTTTATAAGTATCATTATAATGTTTATTTTCAATTTTAGAATATATGCTTTCTTCTACATCTATTCTATAGTGTTTATCAACACCTTTAATCACACCAAGAAACTCATTTAATATTTTTATAAAACTTGGATTACTTTTAATACTAATATCAATATTAGTTAATATTTCTTTTACCAGTTTATCTAATTTCATAATTTCCCCCTTAAAGTAATGACATCTATTATAATACATTTTATTATAGAAAAAAAGCATAAAATTTAAATTTATGCTTTTAATACCTTTTTACAATCATTGGTTAAGATAATTCTAATTTTCTGCCTTTTTTAATTTCAAAAAAATCTTCTAGTCCTTCTATATCTTTGTTAAGCTCATAAGAATAAAATAATTCTTGTGCTTCAGCTAGTGTTATTTCCCTATTTATATTTATCATTTCTTCGTTTGTAACAGTTATATAGTACAATTTAAACTTATTATCAAGTTTTCTTATAACAAATCCATTAGTATAAAGTGTATTATCATTTAATTCTATGTAACTAGCTATGTTAACTATTAGATTTCGTGACATTGTAAATTCTCCTTTATTTCCAAATGTTCTTTTAAAATTACTCCTAATTATATTGTTTCTTCTAATTGGTTCACTTACTTCATAGTCTAAGTCATCTAATGTTTCGCCTTCATTTTCAAAATCATTATTATCATCATCAAAGTCATTTTCTAGTAATTCTTCTGTTGCATCATCCGTGTCAAAAAAAGTTCCTGTGTCTACAAAATAGTTAATTAAATCATTATATTTAAATACTTCACCAAAGGCTATTTCTTTTGAACAATATAATTTGTCTAATTCTTTCATTGCTTTTAATTTTTTACACTTATCTAAATAATCTGCATATTGTTTAAAATTTTCTCTGTATTTTCTACAATATTTTATTGGAATATTAAATATTTCAGAAAATTCTTTGTCCAATTCATCATCAAAAGAGTTAGGTATTAATTTATGATTTTTATCGTACTTAAATTTTCTTCTTTCATAATCAGAATAAAATCCATTTGGATCTGTTGTGTCTTTACTTATACTCCACGTTGTGTCCTCAGGTGTAAATTTTACATTTGCCATTTTACCACTTATTACTCTTTCTCCATTTTCTTCATCTAAAGTTACTCTGTAATTTTCTTGTTTTTTTTCAATAGTAAATTCAATAAATTTTGAATAAGTTTTATGTTTACATTCTATATAAAGTAACCGATTATCATCTCTACTTTTTGTTATATTTTTACTTAAATCTTTTATTTCATCATAAATTTCTTTTGATACATTTATCCAATAGTTATACATTTTGTCATTTGTTAATTCAAAAAATTTAGATAGAATTGCTTTATAACTAGGATTATTTTTGATATTAAGATTTAATTTATTTAATATATTAATGATTAATTCTTTAAATTCCATATTTTTCCTCCAAATTGCAGTATCATATTATAACACATTTTATTATAGAAAAAAAGCATAAAATTAAATTTATGCCCTTGATGAATATTTTCCGTCACTAGTAGTTATAATTATTTCTTCACCTTCACTAATAAATAAAGGTACTTTAACAGTATAACCTGTTTCAATAGTAGCATCTTTCATCGCACCACTTGTTGTATTTCCTTTAACAGCTTGTTCAGTTTCTATAACTTTATAACTAACTTTTTCTGGTAAGTTAATTCCAATTACTTCTCCTTCATAACTTACTATTTCAACAACTAATCCTTCTTTTAAGAATTTAATATAGTCTTCTAACATACTTTTATTAATTTCTAATTGTTCATAAGTGTTGTTATCCATAAATACATAAGTATCTCCAGAATTATATAAATAAGATAAGGCTTTCTTTTGAACATTGGCCTTTTCTAGTTTAATTCCAGCATTGAAAGTAATTTCTTGTGTAGACATTGTTCTTAAGTTTTTTAACTTAGTTTTAACAAACGCACTACCTTTACCTGGTTTTACATGTTGGAACTCAACTACTTGATATATATTACCTTCATAACTAATAGTCATTCCATTTTTAATATCATTTACATTAAACAT
>CAKORV010000008.1 GCA_934101625.1 uncultured Bacilli bacterium
ATAGTGCGAAGGTAAATAAAGTAAGAAGAAATAACCAATGTTCCACGTGAAACATAGTGCGAAGGTAAATAAAGTAATTATTTCTTTTAAATATACTATAATTATGTTATAATCACTTTGCACAACGATTAGCGTGGAATTAGGTCAGAATCGAGAGATAGCAGCCTTAACATTTACTAATTGTGTGTGCTTTTTTTATGAAAAATTTAAAATAAAATTTTTTTATTTTAAATTTTTCGTTACGTTACTAATGTTTCACGTGGAACATTGTTGAAAGGAATATAGTTATGAACAATAAAGTATATTTTGACATACTTATTAACTTAGCTAAAAAGGCATATGTAAAAGATGAAGTACCAGTTGCTGCACTAATTGTTAAAAATAACAAGATTATAGCTCGTTCTATTAACAAAAGAAATAAATCATCTAATCTTTTAGGACATGCTGAGATTTCTTGTATTATTAAGGCTTGCAATAAAATCAAAGATTGGAGATTGAATGATTGTACTATGTATGTAACTTTGGAACCTTGCCATATGTGTAAAGAAATTATTAAAGAATCTAGAATAAAAAAAGTATATTATTTATCTAGTACTAATAAGTTAATTAATTATAAAACCAAATTTATTAAAGAAATTAAATATAAAAATAATTATTCTGACTTATTAACAAATTTTTTTGAAAATAAAAGAAAGTAAATACATTTTATTTATTCATTATGATATAATTTTATTGGGTGATTAGATATGTCTTATACAGCTTTGTATAGAAAATATAGACCATCAAATTTTTCTAATGTTGTTGGTCAAAAAGTAGTTGTTAACATTTTAAAAAACTCTTTGATGACAGGACATATTTCGCATGCGTATTTGTTTGCTGGACCAAGAGGAACTGGTAAAACTAGTATTGCAAAAATTTTTGCAAAAGCAGTGAATTGTTTAGATTTTCACAATGATATATGTGGCAAATGTGAAAATTGTATTAATTTAGAAAAAAACGATATAGATATTGTTGAAATAGATGCTGCTAGTAATAATGGTGTGGAAGAAATTAGAACTATAAGAGATAATGTAAAATTATTACCTTCTTTTTGCAAATATAAAATATATATAATTGATGAAGTTCACATGTTGTCAACTGGTGCGTTTAATGCTTTACTTAAAACTTTAGAAGAACCTCCCTCTCATGTTATTTTTATATTGGCAACTACAGAAATGAATAAAATACCTTTAACTGTTTTATCTCGTTGTCAAAGGTTTGATTTTACTAGACTCTCTGTAGATGATATTTCAAGTCGACTTAAATTTATTTTAAATTCTGAAAATAAATCATTGTCAGATGATGTTATAAATTACATTTCAACTGTTTCAGATGGTGGCCTAAGGGATGCAATTAATTTATTGGATCAAGTTTTATCTTTAGAAAATGATAATGTAACTATTGATGATATAGATGATTTAAATGGAAATATATCAAAAAGTATTGTTAATAACTTGTTAAATTGTTTAATTAATTCTGATTATACTGAAATATTAAATATTATAAATATGTTATCTAGTAAAGGACGTAATTTTAATGATTTAGTTGACAAGATGTTGATTTTAATTAGAGATATTTCTATTAATAAAGAAGTTTCAAATTATTTTGATAAAGATTACAGTACTTTATTAACAAAATATAATATTAATCACAATCAAATTATGTTGTTAACAAAAATATTAAATGAACTTAAAACAGAATTAAAAAATTCTTCTGATCAAAAATTGTTGGTTGAAATTTATTTTTTAAATTTATCAAATAAAGTCAATAAGAATGATCAAAATATTTTTTCATCTAATGATGTTAAAATAAATTCTCAATTTATAAATGCGTCTAATAATATATCTTATACATCAACCAAAGAATCTAATGCTTTGGATTCAATTAATGATACTTTCCATGTAAATTCAAATAATTCTGTGGAACCGGCTGTTAATGCAATTAGTTTTGAAAAGAAACCTGATGTTGTTTCAATGAAGAATAATTATGAGTCAATAAAAAATATAAGAGTTAATAATGTTTTAAGTGGCGCTAATAAGGAAATTTTAAAGGCAGTTACCAAGGAATTTGAAAGTATAAATGATTATATAAGTAGTAAAAAATATAATTTTATTGCTATATTGTTAGCTGATTCTAAGATTGTATGTGCTTCTGATTTATATTTAATGTTTTCATTAAATGAAAAACCTTCTTTGGATATATTTTATGAAAATATAAAATTGATTGAATTACTTATTAACGAAATCTTTTCTAAGCCATATAAAGTGGTTGGAATTACTGATAGTGAATGGCAAAATACTAAAATTGATTATATAAATAAAATAAAAAATGGAGAAAAATATGTATTTATTGAAGAAAATGATGTAAAATTAGATGTGGATAATAATAATGATGCACAAGACTTTGCCATGGATGTGTTTGGTGAAGATACTGTAAGTGTTAAATAGGAGGAAAAAAATGAATATGCAAAGTATAATGGCTCAGGCACAAAAGATGCAAAGAGAGCTAGAAAAAGTTTCAAAAGAAATAGAAGAAACAATTTTTGAAGGAAATAATGGAATAGTAAAAGTAAAAGTAAAGGGAAATTATAAAGTATTAGAAGTTTTAATAGAAGATTCAAACATAAATGATAATGAAATGTTATCTGATATGATTATGATTGCAATGAATGATGCTTTAAGTAAAATTCAAAAAATGAAATCTGATAAATTAGGAAGATATACTAATGGTTTGGGAGGATTATTATAATTAATGATTTATCCAGATGAGTTTTTAGATTTACTAAATTGTTTTCAAAAGTTACCTGGTATTGGTGAAAAAACTGCCGAAAGATATGTTTATGCTATTGATAGTCTTGATATAGATAGTGTAAAAAAGTTTGCTGATAGTTTAGTTAATTTTAAAAAAAATATAAAACGTTGTTCTAAATGTGGTCACATAACTAATTCGGATATTTGTCATATATGTTCTGATGAATCTAGAGATAAAACTGTAATTTGTGTTGTTGAAGATGCAAAGAGTGTATTTATGTTTGAGAAAACTGGTAAATACCATGGTTTATATCATGTATTAGGAGGACTTATTTCACCTATAGATGATGTTAATCCTGAAGATATTAATATTAATTCTTTGATTTCTAATAGAATAAATTCTGATGTAAAAGAAGTTATTTTGTCGTTAAATCCATCTGTTGAAGGAGAAATGACTTCTTTATATATAAATAAATTATTAGAGGGAAAGAATGTTAAAGTATCAAGATTAAGTTATGGATTACCTGTGAATGCTGATATTGAGTACCTTGATCCTTTAACAATAATTAGAGCAATTGATGATAGAAAATATTTATCATAAATATATAAGTACGTAAATACTATTTATTGGAGGATATCATGCAATATATAGTACTTGTAATAAAAAAAATTGTAATGTCAATTTGTATGCTTTATACTTTTGATTTAATAGTAATGAGTGTGGGAGTAATTATACCAATTAATTTTACTACTATTTGTTTAGTATCTTTATTAGGATTGCCTGCCATATTTGCTATTTTAATTATACAAGAAATGATTTAAGTAGGTGATTGTATGAATAGTTTATTAATAAAACATTTTGAGAGAGATTATCAATCAAATAGATTATCTCATGCATTTTTAGTGTGTAATACTTATTATGAAGAAATAAAAGATGATTTGGAATATGTTCTTTCAAATTATTTTTTTGATGTTAATAAGGATTTAAATGATAATCCTGATTTGTATATTATAAAACCAACAAATGGTAAAATACTCAAAGATGAAATAATAAAATTGCAAGAGTCATTTATGACATATTCTTTAACAAATAAAAACAAAGTTTATATAATAGAAGAAGTTGAGAAAATGAATCAACATGCCTCTAATAGTTTGTTAAAATTTTTGGAAGAACCTGCTCAAAATATTTACGCAATTTTAATAACGTCGAATTTGAATAAAGTTTTACCTACAATAAAATCTAGATGTCAAATTTTAATGATTGACAATAAAAATGATTTTAATATGTTGAGTTATGATAAAGATTATATAAATAAAATATTGGATATTATATCTGTATTTGAAAAAGATGGATATGATTTTTTACCTTATATTTATACAAATTTTAATAAAAAAATTGAAAAAGAAGATTTAAAAAGCTTTATTAAAGTAGTAAAATATTTTTATGAAGACTGTTTAAATAACATTTTAAATAACGAAATTGTTAATTTTAAAGATTATAGAGATTATGTAATAAAAGTATCAAAGTTAAATGATGTGAAAAAAATTGTTAATAAATTATATATAATTGTTAAAGAAGAAAATAAATTAGATTATAATTTAAATACAAACTTGTTTTTAGATAATTTATTAATAAGATTGGAGGGTAAGTATTATGAATAAGGTTGCTGGAATACTATTTGATGGAAATAATAAAGTTGTTTTTTATAATACTAATGGACTTGATTTAAATGAAAAAGATTTTGTTGTATTAGAAACTGAACGTGGTATTGAACTTGGAAATTTGATTTTTTTGGATATAAAAAATAAAGATGTTACTAATGATATGCCTATTATTCTAAGAAGGGCTTCTAAATATGATATAGATAATTATAATAAGAATAAAGAAGAAGCCGCTAAAGCTTTGTTTAATGCTAAAAAAATTGCCAATAAGTATAAATTGAACATGAAAATTATAAATGCAAGCTATACTTTAGATAGGAGTCAGTTACTTTTTAATTTTACTTCTGATGCTAGAGTTGATTTTCGAGAAATGGCTAAGGAACTAGCTTCTATATATAAGACACGTATTGAACTAAGACAAGTTGGTGCAAGAGATAAGGCAAAAGAAGTTTCTGGAATTGGTCAATGTGGTCGTGAGTTATGTTGTAGTTGTTTTTTAAAAGATTTGGATTCTGTTTCAATTAATATGGCAAAAAATCAAAATTTATCTTTAAATCCTAGTAAAATTAATGGACAATGTGGAAGATTATTGTGTTGTCTTAATTACGAAGATGATGTTTATAAATGTTATAAAAATGGAATGCCTAATGTTGGTGATGAAGTTAAAACTGAATCAGGTATTGGAAAAGTTATGTCTATTGATATTCTTAAAAGGAGTTATGTAGTAAATATTCCTGAACATGGTAAGGTAGAAATAAATCTTAAGGATGATTGTAATGAAAAATGTTGTTAATGATTTAGTAGGTTATAATGACTTAAAAATAGTTCAAAATAATAAATACTTTAACTTTAGTTTAGAATCTGTAATTTTACCACGCTTTTGTAATATAAACTCTAGTACAAAAAATATTATTGATTTTTGTACAGGAAATGCACCTATACCTTTAATTTTATCGACTTTAACTAATTCAAATATTATTGGTGTAGAATTGCAAAAAGAAATTTATGAACTGGCTAACGAAAGTATAAAAATAAATAATCTTAGTGATAGAATAAAAATCTTAAATTTAGATGTAAAAGATTTAACTGAATTTTATTCAACCGATTCTTTTGATTTAATAACTTGTAATCCGCCATATTTTAAAATTGAAAAAGATGGAAAAATAAATGAAAATATGATAAAATCTATTGCTAGACATGAATTGTGTATTAATATTAATGACATTTGCGTTGTTGCAAAAAAACTATTAAAAAATAATTCAAGTTTAGTAATGGTACATAGAACTGAAAGATTAACAGATGTTATTTTGGCGTTAAAAAATAATAATTTAGAACCAAAAAGATTAAGATTTATTTATCCAAAGTATGGTGAAAAATCGAATTTGTTTTTAATTGATGCTAAAAAAAATGGGAATGTTGGGTTAACTGTATTACCCCCTTTAGTATGTCATAATTCTGATGGAACCTATACAAATGAAATTTTAGAAATGTTTAAGAGGTGAAAATATGATTCAAAAAAGTTATGAAAATAATAAATCGATTTTTTATATAGTACCTACGCCTATTGGAAACTTAAAAGATATAACATATAGAGCAGTTGAGGTTTTACGGGATGTAGATGTTATTTTCGCAGAAGATACTCGTGTTACTTTGCAGTTATTAAAATTATTAAATATAAATAATAAGGTAATTGCATGTCATAAATTTAATGAGAAACAAAAAGTACCTGTAGCACTAAAATATTTAGAAGAAGGAAAAAACATTGCAATGGTTACTGATCGTGGTACTCCTTTGATAAGTGATCCAGGCAGTGTAGTTGTGAAAGAAATTATAAATCATAATTTTAAAGTTGTTGCTTTACCTGGTGCTTGTGCTTTTATACCTGCTTTAAACATGTCAAATATTTCGGCAGATAAATTTTTATTTTATGGTTTTTTAAATGCAAAGGATAGCCAAGCTTTAAAAGAATTAGAAATGTTAAAAAGTATAAACTTTACTATTGTTTTATACGAAGCACCTCATAGAGTTTATAAAACTTTACAAAATATATTAAAAATCTTGGGAAATAAAAATATAAGTATTTCCCGGGAAATAACTAAGTTACATGAAGAAGTATTTCGAGGAACTGTTTCAGAAGCAATTGAAATATACAAGGAACCTAAAGGAGAATTTGTTATAGTTATTGACAATGAAGAAAATGAGTATAATATAGATTATGAATATTTACTAAGTGAAGTAGATAGATATGTAGAATTAGGTTTAAAGTCTAAGGATGCAATAAAAGAAGTTGCAAATAAGTTTAATTTCAGTAGAAATGAATTATATAATTTATACCAAAGGAGGAAAAAATGAAGTTAATTGTTGGTTTGGGAAATCCAGGAAAAGAGTATGAAAAAACTAGACACAATGTTGGTTTTATGGCAATTGATCATTATTTGGGAAATGAATCGTTTAAATCTAAGAATAATGGTTCGTATTGTGAAAAAATAATTAATAATGAAAAAATAATATTTCTTAAACCTTTGACTTATATGAATGATAGTGGATTAGCTGTTAGATATTTTTCTGATTATTTTAATCTTGATATTAGTGATATTTTAATTATTTATGATGATATGGATTTCGATGTTGGAAAATACAAATTAAAGTCTTCCGGTTCAAGTGCGGGGCATAATGGTATTAAAAGTATTATAAGGCATTTAGGTACAGAAAATTTTAAACGTATTAGAATAGGTATTTCTAAAAATAACATTAATACAATTGATTATGTTTTGGGAAGATTTAGTAAAGAAGATTTATTTATTTTGAATAATGTTTTTAATGTTGTAGATAATATAATTGAAGATTTTAATATTTATGATTTTGATAAATTAATGAATAAATATAACTAGGAGTATTACTTATGATTGAAAATTTATTTGATTTTGATATATATAATAAAATGAAAATTTCTGTTAGTCCCAATGAAATATACAATCAATTATTATTGTATATCTTTTTTCATTGCAAAAAAAACTTAATTATTGTTACTCCTAATTTAACAGAAGCAAATAAACTATATTCTAATTTAACTAAAAATTACAAAAATGTATATATATTTCCTGATGATGATTATTTAACTAAAAGGGCAATTGCTACATCTCCTGAATTAACATTTATGCGAATGAAGTTTTTGAATAATATCAATAAAAAAGATAGTTTTATTTTAATTTGTCATACAAATAGTATTTTAAAAAAATTACCTAGTAAAGAACAATTAAATAGTAAGAATATTGTGTTAAATGAAGAAGATGAAGTAGATAGAAATAAGTTAATTGAAAAATTGGATAGTATAGGATATAAAAGAGAGAGTCTTGTTACTAATACAGGTGAATATAGTGTAAGAGGATTTGTAATTGATATTTTTCCTATATTTGAAAATCATCCTATAAGAATTGAGTTTTTTGATAATATTATTGAGAATATAAAGTTTTTTGATGAAAACACACAATTAAGTAATGAAAAAATTAAATCTTATATAGTTAAGCCTTTAGTTGATGAATATGATAATTCTAATTATTCAGTTATGGATTATGTAGAAAATAGTATATTAATTTATCAAGATTACGAACAGATAAAAAATGTTGAAAAAAATATAAATACTCAGATGAAATATTATGATGATTTTAGTTCTATACTTAAACTTGAAGATATAAGTAATGATTTTATTTTAAATATAGATACTTTGGACAATAATGATGATCATGATTTAATAATATCAGCTAAAGAAATAATAAATTATAATAATGATATAAAAAAATATATTGATGATTTAAACATTACAAAAGGAGTTTTATGTACAACTGATAAAGATTTTATTAAATCTTTAAAAATAAATAATAAAGTACTAAATATTGATATTAATAGTGGTTTTATTTATAATGAACAATATTATTATTCAAAAAATGATTTGAGCTTTATAAATAGTAGAATTAAATATGATACTGGTTATAAGTTAGGAAAAAAAATTGAATCTCTTGATAAATTAGAAGTGGGAGATTATGTTGTTCATAAAAGCAATGGTATCGGTGTATATATGGGAATTTCTACAATTACAAAAAATGGTCAATCAAAAGATTATATTCTTATAAAATATAAGGGTGATGATAAATTATATTTACCTGTTGATGATTTAAATAAATTGTACAAATATTCTTCTAAAGATGGTGCGAAGCCAGTTATTCATAAATTAAATAGTATTGAATGGCAAAAAACAAAATTAAAAATTAAAAATAAAATAAAAGATATAAGTAATGAATTAATTCAAATTTATAAAAAAAGGAATATTTCTAAGGTTGAGCCTTTTGATAAGGACACACCTGAGCAACAAATCTTTGAAAATGAATTTATTTTTGATGAAACGCCTGATCAGCTTAAATGTACAGCTGAAATAAAAAAAGATTTAGAAAGTTCTAAACCTATGGATAGATTGTTATGCGGAGATGTAGGATACGGAAAAACAGAAGTTATTTTTAGAGCTATTTTTAAAGCAGTTATGAATGGAAAACAAGTTATGTATTTGTGTCCAACAACTTTATTGAGTTATCAGCAATATACTTCTGCTTTAAGCAGATTTAAAAATTTTGCAGTTAATATTCAATTATTAAATAGATATACTTCTAAAAAAGAGGAAAATACTATTTTAGAAGATTTAAGCAATGGCAAAATTGATGTTATATTCGGAACTCATAAATTATTAAATTCTGATATTAAATATAAAGATTTAGGATTATTGGTTATTGATGAAGAGCAAAGATTCGGTGTAATGCATAAAGAAAAAATAAAAGAAATTAAATCAAATGTTCATGTTCTAAGTGTATCAGCTACTCCTATTCCTAGAAGTTTGCAAATGAGTTTAATTGGAATTAGAGATTTATCATTAATTGAAACACCTCCATCTAGTAAATTACCTGTTCAAACTTATGTGATAGGTTATGATCCTTATATTGTAAGAGAAGTTATTTTAAAAGAAAAAGCTAGGTATGGGCAATCCTTTATTTTATATAATAAAGTTGAAAATATGGAAGATGTTGTATCTAGTTTGAGAAAATTAATACCGGAGGTTACTATTTGTTATGCACATGGTAAAATGAAAAAGGATGATATGCAGGATGTAATTTATGATTTTAATCAAGGTAATTTTGATGTTTTAGTTAGTACAACAATTATAGAAAACGGTATAGATGTCCCTAATGCCAATACAATTATTGTAATAGATGCTGATTATTTTGGATTGAGTCAATTGTATCAAATAAGAGGTAGAGTTGGAAGAAGTGATAAACAAGCATATGCTTATTTAATGTATAATAAACAAAGAGTTTTAACAGAAACTGCTATAAAACGTCTTGATGCGATAAAAGAATTTACCGAATTAGGTAGTGGTTATAAAATAGCTATGAGAGATTTAAGCATAAGAGGTGCTGGGGACTTATTAGGCAGTGAACAAGCTGGATTTATTGATAGTGTTGGAGTAGATTTATATATAGAACTTATTAATGAAGAATTAAGTGGAAAACCAGAATTTGATGAGGAAAATAGCAATGATGTTAAAATTGATGATGTTCAAAATCATATTGATAATACTTACACAAATGAAGATAATATAATAATAGAATTACATAAAAAAATATCTTCAATTACTAATTTTGAAGATTATAAAACATTGTATAATGAAATTGAGGATAGATTTGGAATAGTAGATGAAAATTTAAATTTATATATGTACGAAATATTAGTACAAAGTTTAATAAATAAATTAAATATTAATGTTATTGTTAATGATAATGGTAAATTTACTTTGAAATTATCTTCTGATATATATAAAATGTTAAATATTGAAAGATTATTTATAGAAGCTACAAAGATTTGTACAAGATTTAATTTTGTATACAGAGGAAATATTATTTTTATTTCAATACCAAAACTTAATTTAGAAAAACATTATTTATATTATGTTTATGATTTACTTAATTATATTGAAAAAAATAGAAAGTAATTAAATTTTACTTTCTATTTTCATATGCTTTTTTACATTTCTCTATTAAATCAAGAGCTTCCTTTTTGTTGTGAAAATCTTTTACAGTAACTTTTATATTTTGCAAAGTTTTATAGTTTTGAAAAAAGTCTTTGATTTCTGATTTTTGATGTTCAGTTAAATCTTCTAATTTGTTAATGTTTTCAAATCTTGGATCTTTATCTACTACTGCTATAATTTTCTCATCGTGTGCACCATTATCTATTACTGTAAGATATCCAATTACTCTTGCATCTACAACACATCCGGGAAATGTTGGATAAGTACTTATAACTAATATGTCTAGAGGATCTCCATCTGGTGCAATTGTGTTTTCTATAAATCCATATTCTCCTGGATATGTAAGTGCACTATATAAAACTCTATCTAATTTAATTCTTCCAGTTTCTTTTTTTATTTCAAATTTGTTTTTTGTACCCATTGGTATTTCTATTATTGATTCTACTATATTGTTCATTATATCACCTAAAATAAGTATAATTTAATAATTAATGATTGTCAAATGGTATATTTATTTAATTGTGTGTAAAAATAAATTTAGAGGTGAATATGAAAAATACAGGAGTGATAAGAAAAATTGATGAATTAGGTAGAATAGTAATACCAAAGGAAATTAGAAAAACACTAAATATTGGTACAGGAGATGATTTACAAATATATGTGGAAAATGATAGTATTGTTTTAAAAAAATATATTAAAATGTTATCTTTAAAGGAAAAATCCTATCAGTTAATTAAAGAAATATCAAAATTTACAAAATCTTTAATTTATGTAAGTGATAAAGAAAATATTATAGTAAGTAGTAATAATGTTGATATAAATACGAAATTAAGTAAAAATATTTTGTCTTTTATAAGTGAAAGAAAAGAATTTACTGATTATGGTTGTATTTTTGATGAAGATAATAATGAATATGTTTATTATTATGGTTTACCTATTATTGTGGATGCAGATGCAATTGGTAGTGTTATTGTAGTTAATAAATCAAAATTAACAGAGAAAGACATACTTTTAATTAGTATTTTAAGAAATTTAATAATACTTAATGTTTTTTAGTTTTTTATTCAGGTTAATAGTAAAAATGATGAAAAAAGGTTGAAATATCATTAAAAAAATGTTATATTATCTTTCGAAGAGTTTCTATAGTTATGTAACTATGGCGAAAGGAGAATATATATGAAAAAAGGAATTCATCCAGAACTAAAGGAATGTAAAGTTAAATGTGCTTGTGGTAATGAATTTATTACAAAAAGTACTAAAAGTGAAATACAACTTGAAACTTGTGATAAATGTCACTCATTTTATACTGGTAAAAGAGTAGCTGCAAGAACAGGTAATGTTCAAAAATTCAAAGAAAAATATGGTATTAAATAGTCTGAATATTGACTATTTTTTATTTTATACTTTTTTTTTTTGATAAAAGCACCTATAATATAGTTAGGTGATAAAAATGATAATTGGAGTGGCTTCTGACCATAGAGGATATAAAAATAAAATGAAAGTTATTAAATATTTAAAAAGGAAAAATATTGATTATGTAGATTATGGAACTGATAGTACTGAAAGTGTTGATTATAATGATTATGCTTTAAAGGTTTGCAATGCTATTAATAAAGGTGAAATAACCAATGGTATTTTGATATGTGGAACTGGTATTGGAATGTCTATAATGGCAAATAAGGTTAATGGTATAATGTGTGCTAAAGTTGATAGTGCAAAAGAAGCACGATTGGCAAAAGAACATAATAATGCTAATTGTATTAGTATGAGTGAAGATTTATCTTATATAGAGATTAAAGATATATTAAATTCTTATTTAAATTCTTCTTTTATTAATGAGGAAAAATATAATAGGAGAATTAATAAAATTAAAAATATAGAAAAATTAAATAAAAATTAGTAATAAATTTGGATTAACTAGAATATATAATTATATGAGAAAATATTTAAAATATGTAATTTGTATTCTTGTTTTAATTTTAATTAATATAATGTTATTAAAAAACAATGATGATGTTGTTAATACTAATTCTTTGCCTAAATATATTAGTGATAAAGATACTAGGGTTTATTATGAATCTATGGATAATGAAATGAATTTGAGAGATTATTTAATTGGTGTATTAGCTTGTGAAATGCCTGTACTTTTTGAAAAAGAAGCATTAAAAGCTGGTTCTATAACAGCTAGAACATTTTATTATAATAAAAAAAGTAATGATTCTAATTATATTACAACAGATAATGATCAATGTTATTTGTCAATTGAAAATATGAAATTAAGATGGTTAAACAATTTTGAAAAGTATTATAATATTTTGAGTGATATAGTTGATAGTACTAATGGTGATGTTATTTACTATAATAATAAATTGATTAATGCTTATTATTTTAGTACTAGTAACGGTAAAACAGAAGATGTAAGTTATGTTTTTGGTCAATCAGTACCTTATTTAGTTTCAGTTGATTCATCATGGGATGCAAATGTTAATAAATATGAAGTTACTAACAATTATTCTAAGAAAGATTTTGTTAATAAATTAGAACTTAGTAACAATGATACTTTAAATATAGAGATTTTATCAAAAACGGTAAGTGGAAGAGTTGATAAAGTAAAAGTTAATAACAAAATTTTTTCAGGAGTAGAATTTAGAAAATTATTAGGCCTTCGTAGTACTGATTTTACTTGTTATGTTAACGATGATATAATTTCTATTACTACAAGAGGTTATGGACATGGTGTTGGGATGAGTCAGTATGGAGCCAATGAGATGGCAAAAATGGGATATAATTATAATGATATCTTAAAACATTATTATTCAGGTGTTGAAATTCATAAATTTAACGTATAAATCTTTATTTATTGTTCACAATACAAATAGGAGAGTGAGCAATGAAAAAATATAGTTTTAAAAAATTAATAGTACCTGGTATTTATTTTGTTTCTGTTATGGCTGTAATAGGTTGTATAACTTTGACTATAACTGGGATAAACAGATATTTAGAAGAAAAGAAGGATTTTAAATATTCAGTTAATGGATTAATTGATAAAAAAAATAGTGATATTCAACCTGTTCAAGGGGATGAAAATAAAATTGAGAATAATACATCTGAAATCATAATAAGACCTTATAAATCAGATAGTGTAAGTGTAGGAAGATATTTTTATGATTTTGAGGGTGATGCGAAGAATCAAGAAAATTCTATAATTCTTTATGAAAATACTTATATGCAAAATTCTGGTGTAGATTATATTAGTGATAAGGAATTTGATGTAATTGCTGTATTAAATGGTGTTATAAAAAGTATTGAGAAAGATGAAATTTTAGGAAATATAGTTAAAATAGAACATGAGAAAGATATTTATACTATTTATCAAGGAATAGACAATCTAAATGTTAAAGAAGGAGATACAGTAGAACAAGGACAGGTTATAGCAACTAGTGGTACGTCACAAATTAATTCAAAGTTTAATACATCACTTCATTTTGAAGTATATTATAAAGGTACATTAATGGATCCAGAAAACTTTTATACATTAAATTTAAAAGATCTTTAATCTTAATAAGTATAAGGAATATAACGAAAGTTATATTTTTTTTGAGAAAAAATTTAAAATAAACCTGTAGACCCCTGTTCTTTCTTATAAATTAGTGGTATGATATATATTAGATTTTTCGTAAAGTGAGGATTTGTAGATGATTAAATTTGTAATATTAGAAGATAATAAATATCAAATGGAAGATATAACAAGATTGGTTATGAATTATATGTTGGATACTAACTATCAGTTTGATATCCTATGTTATGATAAAATAGAAGAAAATATTTTTACTGAGAGTAAGGATAGTTATGATAAGTTTGTCTTTTTACTTGATTACTTTTTACCTAATGGTACTGGGATTGATGTGGCTAGAAGAATAAGAGAATATAATTGGGATAGTCCTATTGTTATTTTTACTGGTGAAGGAGAAGCTTTGGCAATGGATTCTTTTAAACAAAGATTGCAAATTTTGGATTTTGTTATTAAAGATGAAGAATTTCAAAAAAATCTTTTAGAATTATTTTCTATTTGTATTAGTCAACTTAATTATTCAGAGAAATTTTATGTTAAAAATAGTTGTAGATCTTATAATTTTGATTATGATAGAATTTTATATATATACAAATGTAATAATGAAAGAAGAATTAATGTGGTAACTGATTATGGGATATTTACATTAACTTATACTTTAGAAAGATTTAATAAATATTTAACTAAGAATTATGTTTATTCTCATAAGTCGTGTATTGTTAATATAGCAAGAGTTAAAGAGTTTAATTGGAAAGAAAGTAAAGTAGTTTTTGATAATGGTGATGAAGTTTATATGTTATCTAGACTACGTAAGAAAGAGTTGATGAAAATTGCAAATCGTTAGTTATATTTTGTGTTTTGTAGGCGCATTTTTTAATCTGTATGTTTTGGTTAGATGTTATGCAAAGGTAAATGATAAAGATTTTAAATTGTCTGTCTTTAACTTGTTAGTTATGATGATTGCGGCAGCACTAAATTTTGGCATTAATGTTTTCTTGATTTCTAAATATAAAATTCTTTTATTGTATTTAGTGATATTTTTGAGCTTAAAATTTATTTTTAAAGAAAATATTTATCAATTATTATATAAATCATTTATTTTTTATATTTTATTGTTGTTTTGTGATTTTATTATGTCATTGTTTCTTATGCTTTTACCAATAGATAGTGAAAAAATTTATGCATTAAATTTGACTAAAGCATTATCTACAATATTTGATTCTATTGCTTTTTTGATACTTTTTACCTTTAGAAAAACTTATAACTTTATAAAAAAATCATTTAATTCCTTAGAAGAAAAATATAGTATTCATTTAAATTCATTTATATTTCTATTTTTAATAATGTTTCTCTTGGTAACTTATTTAAATGCATATAATTTTGATTTTAATACATTCTTTTTTGTTTTTATAATAATTACTTCATTTTTAGTTTTATCTGTTATTCTTTTAAAATCATATTTTAAAAATAGTAACGCTTTAAAAGAACAACAGTCTTTATTAAATATTATGAGTGAATATGAAGGAATATTGGAAAAAGATCGTATTAATAGACATGAAATGATAAATAATTTATTGGTATTAAAAAGTTTTGACGATAAAAATTCAGATAAATATAAGGAAATACTAGATGATATAATAAAAGAATATCAAGAAAATAAAAGTAAGACTTATAGAAGTTTGTATAGCTTGCCTAATGGTGTAAAAGGTATAGTTTATTATAAAATGTCTAATATTATTGATCAAGGAATTGAATTTACTTCTGAAATAAGTAATATGGTTTATGAAGAATTTGATAAATTGAAATCTAAACTTTATTATAAAGTATGTAAGATTGTAGGTATTTTAATAGATAATGCAATTGAAGCAGCAGTTGATACTAAAGAAAAATTTATTTTAATTGAAATGTTTAAACAAAAAAACACATTAAACATCATTATAGAAAATAGTTTTAATAATAATGTTGATTTAAATGATATTAATAAAAAGGGATTTAGTACTAAAGGTAAGAATCGTGGTTATGGATTGCATATCGTAAACAAATTAGTTAAAAGCTCTGATGATATTTTCTTTAAACAAAGTATTTCAAATTCAAAATTTCTTTCTGAACTAAAAATAACACTTCATTAAAAAGTGTTATTTTGTTATAAACGAAATTTTATAAAGTTTATTTTGTTATTTTAAAAGACTTTCTGGCATTTCTTCTTCATCCCACATTCCGAACCAACATGCACCGGCAGTTGTTTTAGCAACAAATTCACCTATAATTCCGAATATACTAGCAAATAATTTCATTTAAATTCCTCCTTTCTCATAATTTTTATAATTATTATAATTAACTCCAAATAACTTGTATGTTATTGGAAGTATTACAATCACTCCTAAGCATAATCCAAAGTATATGCAATTGTTTAAAACATTATTTTTTGTTGTAATAATTAGTATTGTATATATGATTCCCGTCATTGTTGAAACTATTTTATATATTTTTCTTCTTTTTTTATTTATTAGTGGTCTTTTCTCTGTATCTGCTGGAGCATATATCATTAATAATATTGTGTTAATTATAGAAGTAACTATTTTTATAGTTTTATTTATAATATATTTTTCACATATTATAGGTAGTAAAAGAAATATTATTAATGATGCTATCCAACAGTGTAGACTTTTTTTAGCATGAACTCCAAATGCACTTAGTCTTAATATGCTATAAAGTCCCATTAATATAAGAAGTGTTTTTAAATTTCCTAAGAGATAGGATATACTAAATATTACGATTATTTTTGTTAAATGTAGATATAAACTGGCAAGTCCATATCTAATCTCTTTGAGTTTAGTTTCGTTATAATCATAATAGTTTGTGATATTTCTCATTATGGAATTTATTAGAAGATCTTTCATTTTACCACTTCCGAGAACATTATAGCTTATATTATAATAAAAATGTTTTTACTTATCATACTTAGTAAGTTCTAGTCCATATTTTGTTGTAAAAAATAAAAATAAAAATCTTTTTTGCATTTCAGGTAGAAAAACGAACGAATTAAGCATTCTTTAAACAAAAATGTTTTTAATATGTTATGATGTAAATGTACTTAGCAAGTGTAGTACAAAAATGCTATAAACATGGCCATTGTTTATGATAGATTAAGTAGCATTAATCATGAAGGGTAGGTGGTAAAGTGATAAGACGTGGTAGAGTAAAGTGGTTCAACAATGAAAAAGGTTATGGATTCATTGAACTTGGATCAGAAATAAATACAGATGTTTTTGTTCATTATTCTGCGATTGAAAAAGAAGGTTATAAAACTCTTAAAGAGGGTGATATAGTAGAATTTATCTTAGTTAAAACCGCTAAGGGTGATCAAGCATTAAACGTCAAAGAATTGAAATTAACTACTTTAGTGTAGTTTTTTTCTATTTTTTATGGTATATTTTATATAGAGGTGATAAGATGAATTTTCAAATACGTGGAGAAAGAATGGAAGTAACTCCTTCTATGAAGGAATATGCTACTGATAAACTTTCTAGAATGGAAAAGTATTTTGATAATCCAAATAATATAGTTTGTAAAGTGATTTTTAGTATTAGAGGTAGAGAACAAAAAGTTGAGGTTACTATTAATGGTGGTAAATATGACTTAAGAGCTGAGGTATCACATAGTGATTTATATGCTGCGATTGATTTAGTTGTTGATAAGTTAGAAACACAAATGAGAAAATTTAAATCAAAACTAATGAGTAAAGATAGAGTTCAAATTGTTTATAATGAAGAAGAATTTATAGATGATGAAGATGTTGAAGAAGAAATAGTTAAAAGAAAGAAAGTTTATTTAAAACCAATGCATGAAGAAGATGCAATATTAGAAATGGAACTTTCTGGACATAATTTCTATATATATAAAGATATTAAAACAGAAAATGTTAATGTTTTATATAAAAGATATGATGGAACTTATGGAATTATAGAGACTAACTAAAGCGAGAAATCGCTTTTTTCTTTTATTTTAATTTAATACATGGTAAAATATTTAGTAGGAGATGTTATAGATGAATATATTTACAAAATTATTTGACAGAGAATATAAAGAATTACAAAGATTTGATAAGTTAGCTGATGAAGTTATGGCTTTAGATGAAGAAATGAGTAAACTAACGGATTTAGAATTGAAGGCTAAAACTCAAGAATTTAAGACTAAATTAAAAGATGGAGAAACATTGGATGATATATTAGTGCCTGCTTTTGCGGTTGTTAGAGAGGCTGCATATAGAATGATAGGAGAAAAACCATATAAAGTTCAAGTTATTGGTGGTATATGTATACATTATGGTAATATTGCTGAGATGAAAACTGGAGAAGGTAAAACTTTAACAAGTACTATGCCTGCATATTTAAATGCTTTATCTGGAAAAGGTGTTCATGTTGTTACAGTAAATGAATATTTAAGTGTACGTGATGCTGAATGGATGGGTAAGATTTATAATTATCTTGATGTTAGTGTAGGAGTTAATTTAAAAGATGCTACTCCAGAGCAAAAGAGAGAAGCATATAGTAAAGATATTACTTATACAACTAATAATGAATTAGGATTTGACTATTTAAGAGATAACATGGTTGTTAGAAGGGAAAATAGAGTACAAAGACCTTTAAATTTTGCAATTATAGATGAAGTTGACTCTATATTAATTGATGAAGCAAGAACTCCATTAATTATAAGTGGTGGTGTAAGTAAAAGTGCTGATTTATATAAATTAGCGGATAGAACGGCTAAGAGTTTAACTACTGATGATTATGTGTTAGATGAAAAAACTAGAAGCGTTACTTTAACTGAAGAAGGTATTGTAAAAGCAGAAAGATTATTGAATGTTGATAATTTATATGATATTAAGAATGCTGCCATAGTGCATAATTTAGATAAGGCTTTAGTTGCTAATTATGGATTTAAAAAAGATGTGGATTATGTAGTTGATAGTGATAAAATTATAATTGTAGATGCATTTACTGGTAGACTTATGCATGGAAGACAATATAGTGATGGACTTCATCAAGCTTTAGAAGCAAAAGAAGGAGTACATATTAATGAAGAAACTAAAGTTTTGGCTACGATTACTTTCCAAAATTTATTTAGAATGTATAATAAGTTATCAGGTATGACAGGTACGGCTAAAACTGAAGAGGAAGAATTTAGAAATATTTATAATATGTATGTTATTGTAATTCCTACAAATAAACCTGTTATTAGAATAGATGAAGAAGATTATGTATTTATGAATAAAAGAGGTAAATATAATGCTATTGCTAATTATATAGAAGAAATACATAAGACTCATCAACCTATATTAGTTGGTACTGCATCAATTGAAAGTAGTGAATATTTAAGTGGTTTATTAAATAAAAAAAGAATTCCACATGAACTATTAAATGCAAAGAATCATGAAAGAGAAGCTCATATAATAGAAAAAGCTGGTCAAAAAGATGCTGTTACTATTGCAACTAATATGGCTGGACGTGGTACAGATATTAAATTGGGTGAAGGTGTTAAGGAATTAGGTGGTCTTTTGGTAATTGGTACTGAAAGACATGAAAGTAGACGTATTGATAATCAATTAAGAGGTAGAAGTGGTAGACAAGGTGACCCAGGTAGAACAAGATTCTATGTTTCTATGGAAGATGACTTAATGATTAAGTTTGGTAGTGAAAAAATAAAATCTTTAATGGGTAGTCTTGGTTTTGATGAAAATACACCTATAAATCATAGAATGATGAGTAAAAATATTGAATCTAGTCAAAAGAGAGTTGAAGGATTTAACTATGATAGAAGAAAAGCATTACTTGATTATGATAATGTAATTAGTAAACAAAGAGAAATTGTTTATGAAAGAAGAAATGAAATATTAGATAAAGATAATATAAAAGATAGAATTTTAACTATATTTAAAGAATTTGTTATTGATCAAATTAATAATCATTTTCCACCTGAGGATACAATTACACATAATGATGTAGTTAATATATGTGAGTACTTTAATGCTAATTTACTTAAATCTAAAAAATTAGATGAGAAAGAATTAGAAAGTAAGAGTATTCCTGAAATGCAAGATTATATTTATGATATAGTTGTTAATGATTATAATTCTAAGCTAAGTGAAGTTCCTTTAGATATACAAGATGATTTTGAAAAAGCTATTACGTTAAAAGTATTAGATAAGAATTGGATGAATCAACTTGATAATATGGAACATTTAAAAGAAGGAATTGGGTTAAGAGGATATGCTCAAACTAATCCATTACAGGCTTATGCACTAGAAGGTTTTGAACTTTTTGATAATATGTTAAAAGAAACTAATAAAGAAATAACTACTTATTTACTTAAAGCAGAAGTTAGACAAAACTTAGAAAGAGTCGAAAACAAGAATATTAGGACTAATGACAGTAAAGAAAAGGTTAAATCAAAACCTGTTAAAAAGAACCAAACTGTTGGTAGAAATGATCCTTGTCCATGTGGATCTGGAAAAAAATATAAGAATTGTTGTGGTAAATAATTTGGAAATTATTGCATGACAAAAATGTTTATAAATTAGCATTTATTATAAAAATTTAAGTTTGTCCACATAATTTTATTGTGTGGGCCTTTTTGATAAATAATATATATGGAGATAGTTATATGGAAAAATTTTATTTGGAAAAACCTTCGATGAAAAGAAAAGATGAAATAATTGAATATGTTAATGAACTGGTAAAATATGAATCAGATATTAATGGAATAGAATTACTTTGCAAAATACTAGAAGGGTATACATTTGAACAAGCTTTAGAAAGATGTTTAAATATGGAAAATGAGGAATATGTTCGTAAATTTGGAAGATGTCAAATCAAGACATTTCTATTGGTCAGAGAAAATGATAATAAAATTGTAGGAGCGATTAATGTAAGATGGAATTTGAGTGAAGAAATGTTGCAATTTGGTGGAAATATTGGATATGGAATTAGGCCAACGGAAAGACAAAAAGGCTATAATAAAATAAACTTATATTTAGGTTTAATCGAGGCTAAAAAGGTTGGACTGGATAAGGTAAAGTTGGATTGTGAAGTTAGTAATCTTGCATCTAATAAAACAATAAGAGCATTGGATGGAACACTTGAAAGAACAGAAGTAGATCCTTTAGATGGTATATTAACTAATGTTTATTGTTTTGATGTAAATGAAACTATAGAAAAGTTTAAAACTATTTATGAATCTTTTATTGCGGTTGATAGTTACAAAAATAATTATATATAGATTTAACAAATATAAATAAAATTAAGGAGGTCAAAATTATATGTATTTTCCAAATGATATAACTTTTCAATATTTCTTTTTTGATACTTATGTGGGTTATTTTTTACAAGCATTACCAATTTCAATATTATTTGGTATAATTTATTGGTTCATAAAGTTAAAAAAAGATAAAGAAACTTCTATGAGTAAAAAAGTATTTTCCTGTCTTTTTGTATGTTACATTACAGGGTTAATTTGTTTAATTCTCGGTTTAGATTTAATAAATGAATTTTGGTATAGATTAATTTATCATATGAATTCTGGAAATTCAATTCATTGGTTTAATGGAGATTTTGATTTTACCTTAGATTTTATAAATAATATTAGTGAAGAAAATATTGGAAATTTTATAATGTTTTTACCTTTTGGGATATTATATCCTTTATCTCATAGTGAATTAAAATTGAAGAATATAATTTTGAATGGTATTGTATTTGTTTTAATTATTGAAATATTACAACCTGTTTTTGGTAGGTCATTTGATATTAATGATATAGTTTTAGACTCATTAGGTATTTTGATTTCTGTGAGTGGTTTTATGATTATTAAAAATATTAAGAAAATGTAGTTAAAAAATATCTTAACTACATTATACGAGGATGTGTTTATATGTGTAAAAGTTTAAGTAAATGGCATTTTGATGTAGAAAATGATAAATTAGTGGATTTAGTTTTAGATGGTAAAAAAACGGCTTATGTTGATAATATAGTGGAAAAGTCAAAGAGAATACTTGATATGAGTAAGGAAGTATAATTATGAAGATAGAAGAATTAAATAAAGAATATGATAAATTACAATGTTTATATGGTGATAAAAACTTAAAATCTATTTATAATGGAGGATGTATAAATAATCCTGATATTTGTTTTGTATTTATGAATCCAACTGGAAGAAATATAGCATCTAGTCCAAATTGGAATGGCAGAAGGTCTCCTTGGATTGGAACTAAAAATATATGGAAATTGTTTTACAAAATAAATTTACTTGATGAATGCATTTATGAAAAAATAATTCAAAAGAAACCTTGTGAATGGAATGAAGAATTTGCAGATGTAATATATGATAATGTAGAAAAACATAAATATTTTATAACTAATTTAGGAAAATGTACGCAAGTGGATGCGAGAGTTATACCAAATTCCGTTTATGAAAAATATTTAAATTTATTACTTAAGGAAATAGAAATAATAAAACCTAAGATAATTATTACTTTTGGAAATCAAGTTAGTTCTATTTTACTTAATAAAAATATATCTGTTTCGCAATGTAGGAAACAGTATTATATATTAAACATTTCTAATAGCATTTATAAAGTTTATCCTGTTTATTATCCTATAGGTAATGGTATGATGAATATAGATAAGGCAATTGAAGATTTGAAATATATTATTGATAATAATGTTAAACATGTGTAATATTGAGGTATGAATAGAATAAATTCATATCTTTTTTCTTTTACTAATGATATAATTATTTTGATAGGAAAGTGTTAGTATGAAAGATGGATATTATAAAAAAATAAATATTATAAGAGTATTTTTATGTATAGCAGTTCTTTTATATCATCTTGATATTTTAAAGGGTGGTTATTTAGCTGTATGTGCATTTTTTGTTTTGAGTGGGTTTTTAATTACTAAATCTTCTTTTGATAAAGACAATTTTTCTATAGTTAACTATTATAAATCAAGATTTTTAAAATTATATTTGCCATTATTAATAGTAACTTTTGGTACTATAGCTGTAATATCATTGTATCCAGATATATTTTGGTTGAATTTAAAACCTGAAACTACTTCTGTAATATTAGGTTACAATAATTTTTGGCAGATTAGTTCTAATTTAGACTATTTTTCTAGAAGTATTAATTCACCATTTATGCATTTGTGGTATATGGCAATTATTATGCAATTTGAATTGATTTTTCCTATTATATATATTTTATTGAAAAAAGTTGGAGAAAAAATAAATAAATGTATTCCATGTATTTTAATGAGCATATTGTCAATTTTAGGAATTGTATATTTTTGTTATATAAGTAAAACAGGTAATATGACATTACTTTATTATAGTACATTTACTAGAATATTCTCATTACTTATTGGTGTTACTTTGGGATTATTTGTAAATTATTTTGGTAATAAGTTAGTGTTTATGAATAATAAAGTTTCTAATATTTGTTTTTATGCCTATTTGGTAGTATTATCAAGTATGTTTATTATGATTGACAATAGTTCTAAATATTTTGTTTTATGTATGATTTTATCTAGTATAATTTCTATTAGATTGATTCAATATTCATTAGTGGATGTAACTGAACTTAATAAGTTTGATTATATAGTTAAAAAAATTGCAAGTATTACATATGAAGTATATTTAGTTCAATATCCAGTTATATTTTTATTTCAGTATGTTAGTTTAAGTACTATGTTAAAAATAATTGTTATAGTTTTGTTAACAATATTTATATCAATTTTAATACATTTTTGTATCAATAATAAAAATAAACAATATAGGGTACCTCAGTATTTACTAATACCATTATTTTTAGCAATATGTGGATATGGAATATATCAATATTATATTACAGAAGATCATACTAAAGAAATGAAACAATTGCAGGAACAATTAGTAGAGAATCAAAAGTTAGCAGTAGAAAATCAAAATAAATATAAAGAACAATTAGCAAAAGAAAATGAAGATTGGAATAACATATTAAAAGACTATGAGAATGCAGAAAATAATATGGGAGAAGTTGTTAAAACTTTGAATGTTGTTGGTATAGGAGATTCTGTTATGCTAGGAGCGGTTGATAATTTGTATGCTATGTTTCCTAATGGTTATTTTGATGCTAAGATTAGTAGAACTGCTTGGGTAGTTGGTGGAATTATAGAAAATTTGGTTAATAAAAATATGCTTGGAGAACCGGTTATAATTAATTTAGGAGCCAATGGAGATTGTTCTAAATCTTGTAAAGTTAATATTATTAAACAATGTGAAGGAAGAGATATTTTTTGGATTAATACTACTAATTTACCAAATGTTAATTCAAATTTATTAGCACTTTCTAAAGAATATGATAATGTTCATTTAATAGATTGGTATACAATGTCTAGAGGACATGAAGAGTATTTTTATTCTGATGGAATTCATTTAACTGGTGTTGGTAGGAAAGTATATACTGAGGCAATTTATAATGCAATACATGATGTTTATGTGGAGAAATATAAAATAGAAAAAGAAAAGATGTTAGAAGAACATGAATTAGAAGAAAAAAATAAGATTACTTTTTATGGAAATAATATATTATTAAATGCATATGAATATTTAGAAAGTGATTTTAGTAATGCTAGTTTTGTGATAAATAATGGATTTAATTATAATAGTTTGAAAAAGAAACTTAATGAAGATAAAGAGAATAATACTTTAACATATAATATTATACTTGCTTTTGATAGTAGTACTAATTTATCTATAAGTGAGTATGAGAGTATATTAGATTTACTAAAAGATAATAATGTTTTAATAGTTTCTAGTAGTAAAAATATTAAAGATATAAATAAATTAAAAAAAGAAAATATTAAGATAGTTAATATGTATGAAGAGATTAAAAATAATAATGATTATTTAATGGCTGATAGATTACATTTAACTGATGAAGGTAGTAAAAAGATGGTAGAATTGATTAGAAAGGCATTTAATTAATATGAAAAAGTTTATAAATAGTTTTAAGTATGCTTTTACTGGTGTTATAAGTTCATTTAAGAGTGAAAGAAATATGAAGGTTCATGTTTCTATTATGACACTTGTAATTATTTGTGGAATCTTGCTTAAGATTGAGGTTTGGGAATGGACAACTTGTTTAATATGTTTTGGCATAGTTATTAGTGCTGAATTATTTAATACGGCTATTGAAACTATTGTAGATATGGTATGTCCTAATAAAGATAATATGGCTAAGAAAGCCAAAGATATATCAGCAGGAGCAGTACTTATGAATGCAATAATGTCTCTAATAATAGGAATTCTAATATTTTTACCTAAGATAATTAATTTAATTAAGTGAGAGTGTTTTTATGAGTAGTATTTTAAATTTTGGTATTAATTTTTCTGATAAGAAATGGTATATTGTTTTAAGAGATATATTATTTCTTTTTATTGTTTATTCTATATGTGGTTGGATTTATGAAGAATTAGTTTTTATTTTGGAACTTAATCAAGTAGTTAATCGTGGCGCTTTATTTGGACCTTGGTTACCTATATATGGGTTTGGTGGTTTAATAATTATTTCATTATTTTATAGATTTAAAGATAAAAAAATAATGTTGGGTAAGCTCAATATAAGACCTTTAGTATTATTTTTTGAAACAGTTATATTTGCAACATTAGTAGAACTAGTATCAACTTATTTAATGGATTTTACTGGTGGTAATTTTAAATCACTTTGGGACTATAGTAATGAATTTATGAATTTTGAAGGAAGAATAGCTTTAATACCAGATTTAAAGTTTGGAATTGTTGCATTAGTGGGTATTTATTTTTTAGAGCCTTTACTTATTAAATTTTTGTCTAATAAAGAACAAGGTTTGATAGATGGATTGTCGGTTGTTATTTTTATGTTGTTTTTTGTAGATGCTTTTGCTAGAATATGGTTAGGTAATAATTTTGTTGGGTAGGTGTTTATATGAAGTTTACTAAGTATGTAGTTATTGGTACTTTTATATTTTGTTTTATTGTTATAATAAGTGCTTTAGGTACTAGATATTATAAAGATAATTTAATTAAAGATAATCCGCTAGAGTCAAAAAGTAATATAGAAAATGTTGTTAAAGTTGATGGTAAATTATATTATTCTACTGGAGAAGAAAGTAAAAAGGCAAGATGTGGAGTTATGGATGGAAAAATAACTAGTCATGTTGAAAGTAATAAATTACCGAGTAGTGATAATCAATCTAATTTTGAAGGAGATTATGAATATCAATATGAAGATGAAAATAGTATAGTTTTATATATTGATAATAAATTTATGATTTACAAGATTAAAAATTAACTACTTAGGTAGTTTTTTATTTAATGATGTAAAAAATGTTTCATATTAGAGATATTATAGAAAAACTAAAGTAATTGTGTTTCGTAAAAATTTGTAATATAATATCATTTGTTTATGGGGGTATTATGGAAGTAAGTAATAAGAAACATTTTATGAAATATTTAAATAGTTTAAAATACTTAGGTTGTGGGTCTCAAGGTGTATGTTATTTAGATATTAAAAGTAATAAAGTGATTAAGATATTTCATGGATATTTTGATGAAGAATATGATAGTGTTAGTGAATATGATGTTATGAAGTTTAGTGATGTAGTTAATTCTACTTTTATGTGGCCTATAGATGTTGTTAAATATAAAAATCATATTATAGGGTATGTAATGAATTATTCTAAAAAGAAAAATTTATATAAAATTAATCCTTTAGGAGTAGATTTAAATAAGTTAAGTAGTGCAATTAATAAAACATTTGTAGATATAAATCTTCTTACTGAAAGAAATATTAAGATATATGATATTATGTATAATATACTTTATTCTAGTGGACAATTTAAAGTAATTGATACTGTTGAATATGAAAAGAAAAATATTTCTTTTGATGAGAATAAAAGAGGATTTGATTTAGAGATTATGTATTTTTTAGTAGATAGTTACTTTGATGATTTTGTAAGTAAAGATATTTTGTTAAAAGAAATGTATTTATCTAAAGAAGTAGATTGTTTGGAATTTTTGAAGGGATTTAGGTATAAGCTTAGTGAATTTATTGGAAAAGATATTGTGTATTTAAGAGATGCTAAGGGATTAGTTAAGTCGGATAAGAATCCTAGATATGTTAGAGAATTATAATAAAATAAGTTGTTCAACTTTTGGTTTAGTTCATTCAACTTATTTTTTCTTTACCTATAAAATTAATTAGTTTATAATTTTGGTATGGAGTTGGTAATAAATGATATATTTAGATTATAGTGCTAATAGTCCTGTAGATGATAGAGTATTAGATAATTATGTTAGTGTTACTAAAAAGTATATAGGTAATCCTAATAGTAGTCATAAACTAGGGTTAGAGGCTAAAAATATTATAGATGAAAGTTCAATTAAGATATCTAAGTATTTTAATACTAGTAAAGAAAGTGTTATTTATACAAGTGGTTCTAGTGAAAGTAATAATTTAGTTATAAAGGGTGTATGTGAATTATATAAAGATAAGGGTAAACATATTATTATTTCTCCAATAGAACATTCTAGTGTAGTAGCGCCACTTAATTATTTGTGTAATAAAGGTTTTGAAGTTACAGTTTTATCTCTTACGAAAGATGGAATTATTGATTTAGAAGAACTTAAAAATAGTATTAGAGAAGATACTATAT
Source organism: uncultured Bacilli bacterium (assembly GCA_934101625.1). GTDB lineage: Bacteria > Bacillota_I > Bacilli_A > RF39 > UBA660 > CAKOLN01. Next base: position 27,823 of record CAKORV010000008.1, read on the forward strand.
TAGTTAGTATTTGTTCAGTAGATAGTGAACTTGGGACAATAGAGCCTATAAAAGAAATAGTTAACATAGTAAAAGAACACAATATTATATTCCATACGGATGCTACTCAGGCTATAGGAAAAATAGATATAGATTATACTGGATGTGATTTTATTACATTTGCGCCTCATAAGTTTTATGGAATTAATGGTAGTGGTGTATTAATGAATATGAATAATATAAAAATAATGCCACTTATACATGGTGGAAGGAGTACAACTATATTTAGAAGTGGAACTCCAGTTACTGCGAATGCCAGTAGTACTAGTGTTGCTTTAGAACTAGCCGTTGAAGATTTATCAAATAGATATGAATATGTTTCCAATTTAAAAAAATACTTGATTGATGAATTAAGTAAATTAGATTATGTACATATAAATAGTCCTAAAAATAGTATACCTAATACACTTAATTTTAGTTTAACTCATATAAAAGCAAGTGAAGTTGTTGAAAAGTTAGAAAAGAAGGATATATATTTGTCAACTGTTAGTGCGTGTAGTATGAAAAATAGTCCTTCTAAAAGTGTATTTGCAATTACAGGTAGTGAAGAATTATCAAGAAATTCTATAAGAGTTAGTTTGAGTCATTTAACTAGTCTGAGTGAACTAAAAATATTTATTAAAGAATTTATTAGTATATGTGAGGAGTTAAAGAATGAAAATAATTAAAATAAACGCTATGTGGTGTCCAGGGTGTTTAATATCTAAAAGTATATGGAATGATATAGAAACTGAGTTTCCAAATAATGAATATATTAGTTTAGATTATGATATGGATGAAGAAGAAGTAAATAAATATAATGTTGGAGATATATTACCTGTTGTTATATTAATTAAAGATGATAAAGAAATTAAAAGATTAATTGGAGAAAAAAGTAAAAAAGAAATATTAGATGAAATAGGAGATATTTTATGAGAAGTTTGTTTAAAAAAATAGGGTATTTTTTATTGATTTTTGTGTTATTTACTAATGGCTTGAATGCTTTGAGTGAAAATTATATTGATAAAGTAAGTGATGTGATGGGTGAAAATACAGAAGAAGATAAAGTAAATATATATTTATTTTATAGTATGTATTGTCCTCATTGTCATGATGAACTTGAATATTTAGATACTCTTAAATATAAAAATGATTATAAAGATAAGATAAATATTTATACATATGAGGTTACTAGTAGTGAAGAAAATAGTGAAAAATTAATAGAAATTAAAGAGATGTATGAAGATAAAAGCTTAGGAGTGCCATTTACTGTTATTGGAGATAAATATATAGTTGGATATGGTGATGGTACTAGTGAGAGAATAGAAAATATTTTAAATGAATACCTAGAAATAGATGGTGAAACGGATTCTTATAAGTTACCTTTGTTAGGTAAAATAAATGCAAGAAATGCGAGTATAACTTTAGTAGCGATTGTTTTAGGTCTTATAGATGGTTTTAATCCATGTGCAATGTGGATATTACTCTTACTTATTAATATGAGTTTGGCTACTAATAATCGTAAAAAAATGATATGGGTAGGTGTTATATTTTTATTAACTAGTGGTAGTATATATTTTATATCTATGCTTGGTATGGGGGTTATTATTGATTTAGCTATGGTAAGTATAATTAGAGATGTTATAGCAGGCGTGGCTATTATACTTGGTATATTTAATTTGAGAACTTATATAAAAACTAGAAAAGAAACAGGATGTCATGTAGTAGAAAAAAATAAAAGAAAAAATATAATTAATAAAATTAATAAAATACTTGCTAGTAAGAGTTTTTTCTTAGGTTTACTTGGTACTGTGTTTTTAGCAATTAGTGTTAATTTGATTGAACTTGCTTGTTCTTTAGGCTTTCCTACTGTATTTTTAGAAATTTTAAGTATTAATGGTATAGTTAAGTTTAAGAAAATAGTTTATTTACTTGTTTATATATTCTTTTATTTAATTGATGATTTTGTAGTATTTTTAATCGCTGTTTTTACTCTAAAATCTAAGGGTATAAGTACAAAGTATAATAAATTAGTTAATTTAATTGGTGGTATTCTTATGATTTTAATGGGTATTTTACTTATATTTAAACCTGAGTGGATTATGCTTAATTTTTAGAAACTTAAGATAAATGTCTTGAGTTTTTTTTCTATTGTGGTAGAATATAATACAAATTATGGGGGAAATGTATATGAAAGAATTAACTGGAGTACCATCAATTGATAAACCATGGTTAAAGTATTATGATGAAAAGAGTTTGAATCTTGAAGTGCCTGATATGTCGATAACTGATTATATAATTAAATTAAATAAAGATAGAATGTTTTTAACTGCTTTAAATTATTTAAATAAAAAAATATCATATGAGGAATTATTTGAAAATATAGAAAAAACTAGCAAAAGATTACAAAGTTATGGAGTGAAAGAAAATGATTATGTTTCTTTAGCTATGCCCTTAACACCAGAAACTATTTATTTAATGTATGGATTAGATAATATAGGTGCGAATGCAAATTTAATTGATCCTAGAGTTCCAGAAGAAAAAATGAGATTTTATTTAAATTTGGCTAAATCAAGATTAGCTTTTGTTATAAGTAGTTATGCTAAAACTATGATAAATGCATCTTTGGGTAGTGATGTAAAAAATGTTATAGATGTTTCTCCTGTGGCTAGTTTAGATAAAAAAGAAATTATTAAATTAATGAAAAGCTATTCTAAGAGAGATATTGCTAATATTAAGTTTAATGTTATCAAGAATGAAATTGAATATAATTTTAATAACGCTTTGTCAAAAATAAACAATAATAGTAAAATATATACTTATGATTATTTTAAGAATGTTAAAACAGGAAAACTGTTTATACCTGAATATAAAAGTGGAAAAACATCTGTAATTGAATATACTAGTGGTACAACTGGTATACCAAAGGGATTAGGCTTAACATCATCTGGAATGAATATTACTGCAGAACAGTTAATGAATGTTACTGGTGTTAAACCCGGAGAAAGTATTTTATGTATTATGCCACCTTTTATAAGCTATGGTGCGGTATGTGGTATTCATAATTCTTTAGCAAGTGGCTTAGAAATGATATTGATTCCAAATTTTAAATTAAGTGAATTTGCTGATTTAATTATTAAATATAAACCAAACAATATTATATGTGTTCCTTCATTTATGGAAAGTGTTATAAATAATAAGATATTTGACGGAGTGAATTTATCGTTTATAAATAGAATTATTTTTGGTGGAGATAAAACACCTAAGTTATTAGAAGAAAATGTCAATAATTGGTTGAAAAATCATAATTGCTCTTCTACTTTAATTAAAGGTGGCGGTATGGCTGAATTTTCTTCATGTACATTTTTAACACCTTATGAGAGTACTAAAAGACCTGAAATATATGGGATACCTTTACCTTTGGTAACTGCCAAAATAATGAAGGACGATAAAACTGAGTGTACTTATAATGAAATAGGTGAAATATATATAAATTCACCTCAACATATGAAAAAATATCTAGGAAGTTCAGAAGAAACTAATAAATTCTTTTATACTGATGATGATGGTAAATTATGGGGAAGAACAGGTGATTTAGGTTTTGTGGATGAAAATGGTTTTTTTACTTTAACTGATAGAAAGAAAAATATGATTGTTAGACCTGATGGACATAATGTTTTTCCAAATGAAATTGAAGTAATTATTAATAAAAACAAAAATGTTAAGAATTGTGTAGTTATTGGAGTTAGAGATTTAACAACATCTACTGGAGAGTATCCTTATGCATTTATTGAACTAAATGAAAATTGTGATGAAGAAAGTACTTTAGAAGAAATAAAGTTAAGCGTAAATAAATCTTTATCATTAAGAGATAGACCAAGAGAAGCGGATTATATTTTAACATCTATGAAATATAAAACAGAAGGTAAAGTTGATAGAGATGCTTTACTAAAATTGGTAAAATAAACTGATCAAATCTAGAAATAGGTTTGATTTTTTATGTAAATATTATATAATTAATTTAAAGAGTAGGTGAATAAAAATGGGAAATAATTTTTTTACTTTGGCAATAATTTTATTTAATATTTTGCTTACAATTATATATTTTAGTAAAAAAAGAGTTAATAGTTTTGAAACTATAACTTATAAATATTTAGTTATTATAAATTTAATTGTTAGTTGTCTTGCCATTATGTCGTTTTTTACTATAAAATATAATGCCTCTTTTAAGATTTTAAATAATATAGTAAGTAAATCACTATTAGTGGGTTATCTTGTATGGCTTTTATTATTTACTATTTATTTAATGGGTATTTCTAATAGTAAGGTACTTTATGGATTAAATTTTGTCAAATCAATGATATTTAGAATTGCAATGATTATATTTGTAATAGTTATTAGTTTATGTCCTTTATATTACCATAATGAAAATAATACTATTTATAGCTATGGACCAGCAGCAAATGTTGTGTTTGTAGTGGCGGCATTTATGGTGTTAATATGGCTTATTATAATAGTATTAAATGCTAAGGAAATGTGTAATAAGAAATATTATCCTTTATATGGAATTTTGATATTGGGAACTATTGTTATGTATGTACAATATATTAGGCCTGAGTTGTTATTACTTACTTATTTAATTGGTTTTATTACTTTTTTAATGTATTTCACTATTGAAAATCCTGATGTTAAGATATTAAATGAAATGGAGTTAGCTAAAAGTACTGCATTAAAAGCTAATGATGCTAAAAATGAGTTTTTATCTAGTATGTCTCATGAAATAAGAACACCTATGAATAATATAAAGGGTTGTATAGAAATACTTAATGATGATAGTAGTCTTAGCAAAGGTAGTAAAGAAGTATTAGATGAATTAAATACATCTGTTGATAGTTTATTAGATATGAGTGATGGTATTTTGAATATGGTTCAATTAGAAAGTGGAAATATGAAAGTTGAATGTAAAGAATATAATCCGATGGATGTATTAGATGATGTAACTAAGTTAATAAATAAAAGAATTAAAAGTAGTAAAATAGAGTTTATAACTAATTATAAAAATATACCTGATAAGGTTTATGGAGATAAAAATAAATTTAAAACAATATTGATTAATCTTTTAAATAATGCTGTTAAGTATACTAATAATGGTAAGATAAGTATGAATGTACTTGCTAGAGAAGATAGAGATGAATGTTTCTTTACTATTCAAATAAGTGATACTGGAAAAGGTATTGAACCTAATATGAAAAAGAAAGTATTTAATAAGTTTGTAAGAGAAAATGATGTTAAGAATTCATCAACTTTAGGTTTAGGTCTAGGACTTACTATTACTAAAAGTTTAGTGGAGTTAATGCATGGAAATATTGTACTTAGAAGTGAAAAAGGAGAAGGTACTTATGTGTTAGTTATGTTTCCACAATATTTAAGGTATGTTAAAAGTAATAAAAATGAAGATATGAAAAAGATATTAATGGTTGATGATAGAATGCTTACTGTTAGTATTGATAAGATGGTATTAAAGTCTTATGGAATAGATGTTGATTTTGTTAAGTCTGGGATAGATGCGATTGAAATGGTTAAAAATAATAATTATGATTTAATTTTACTTTATGATGAAATGAATGTATTAGATGGAATACAAACTATGAAAAAATTAAAGTTTGACTATGGGTTTGATAAACCAATTATTGCTTATACAGAAAATCTTAAAAATAAAGACAATTTATTAGAAAGTGGTTTTGATGATTTTATTGGTAAACCTATTAATTCTGATGAATTATATGATAAGTTAAGTAAATATTTATAGGAGGTTTTATGAAATCAGATATAAATATTGAAAACGCTAGAAGTAAAGAAGTTATAACTATTGAGTTGAATGTAATTAAATTAGATGATAGAGAAATTATAATGGATTTAAGTAACATTAATGGAAAAGATTTAAATATATTAAAAGACGCGATTAGTGATGAAGTGACTTATGTAGATATTGAATTATTTTTTATAGAAAGTGATATACCTTATTATGGAACTGATTATAGTTATGAAATCGTTAATAATAAATTAGTTTTAAAACATAAGGATAAGAAAAAGTATGAATCTAAAGAAGATATAAATAAAGACTGGGTTTTAGATAATCATTTAAATGAATATTTAAAGTTAAAAGAAGAGTTTATTAAAAGTGAATATAATTATATGATTATTTATTATGATGATGGTATTAAATCTATGTATTTAAATGAAGAACCTAGTAAAAATATATTTATGGATTTATTTTTTGATAAAGGATATAAGGCAATATCTTTATATAAAAAGAGTGAAGATAAGAGTAATTTAATTTATATTAATTCTTATAGTGAGTTATAATACTCTTTTTTTCTATCTTAAATTATGATATTATTATTATAGGAGTTGATAGTATGACAGTAGTTTTATTTATAATTGGTGTTATAGTTTTAGTAGGGTGTTTGATAGCAATATTCTTTATAACTAAGTCTGAAAATATTTTGTCTTTGGCTTATAAGACTCAGTTGTGTGAAAATGATATAGATGATAAGTTAAAAGAAAAAGAAGATTTAGAGTTAAGAGTTATTAATATAATAAATAGACAAATTAAATTAGATATTAAGATATTTGAAGAAGTAAAGAATTTAAAAGTTGATAAATTGAATAATTATGATAAAGATAGTTTACTTAGTTCTAGTTTTGTTGAGATTAATAAAATATATAGTGATAATCATGAACTTAGTGATGTTAAAAGTTTTGATGGTTTGATTAGAGATATTGAAAAGATAGAAGTGGAACTTATGGGACTTAGAACTCTTTATAATAAATGGGCTAGTGAATTTAATAATTTATATCCTAAGTTTCCTTATAAGTTAATTTGTAAGTTTAAGAAGTTAAGTATTAAAACTTTATATGATGGTAAAGAATTAAGAACTAATGATGAAAAAGAACTAAATATTGAGATTTAGTTCTTTTTTAGATTCCAATCAATTGGAGTTTGTCCAGTTTTAATTAAAAAATTATTGGTTTTACTAAATGGTTTACTGCCAAAGAAGCCATTATATACTGAGAATGGGGATGGATGAACACTTTCTAATACTAAGTGTTTTTTGTTTGTTATAAATACCTTTTTACTTCTAGCGAAATTACCCCAAAGGATAAATACTATTGGTGTTTCTTTTTGGTTAAGTAATTTAATTATGTGGTCAGTAAATAAGTTCCATCCTAAATCTTTATGAGATGCTGCTTTATCTTTTTCTACAGTTAAAACACTGTTAAGTAGAAGTACTCCTTCTTTTGCCCATTTTTCCAGATTACCACTTTCTGGTTCATCAAAACCTAAGTCATCATGTAATTCTTTAAATATGTTTTTTAATGAAGGTGGTTTTTTTATACCATCTTGTACAGAAAATGATAAACCATGTGCTTCTCCAACTCCATGATAAGGATCTTGTCCTAGAATAACTACTTTTACTTTACTATATGGAGTTAATTTTAATGCATTAAAAATGTTATTATATTCAGGAAAACATGTATTTTCTTTATATTTTTCTTTTACTATATTCATGAAATTATGAAAACCTGAACTTTCCCATATTGGTTTTAATATTTCATCCCAATCGTTTCCTATCATTTGTATCACCTATATAAATATAACATAATAATTAAAGTTAATCTATAATTTTATTTATAATATAAATATTTAGCAATATAAGTATTAACATTGATATGTCTGTGATTAACCATAAATTATTAGTACTAATAAATATACCAAGTAATAGGAAAATAGTAAGAATAATTTTAAATATTGATACAATCTTTTTATTAGTTAAATGTGTAAGATTAGATAAACCTATATATATACCTGATATTATAGAACTAGTGCCAAGTAAACATATTATTAATGCTAAGAAGTAATGTCCATAATTACCAAAGTGATAAGTAAACACTTGTAAGAGTGTTTTTATGTAACTGGTACTATAATGACCAGTATACGTTAACAATAGTAATGCTATAAGAGTAGAAATAATAAAAGTTATGAAGTATGTTCCTAGTACTAAAGTATTAGGTATTTCTTTTTTATTAGATGAACTTGTGAATGATGCTGTTCCTATTAATAATTCATTTAAGAATATACTTCTTTTTATACCTATTATCATACCTGTTAGGATTGATTTTGAATTAAATGCATCATAAAGAATATCTTTAATAATACTTGGTAACATGTAATAGTGTTTTCCAATAGTGAATACACTTATTGAAATAAAGAATATAGATACTATTGGTACTATTTTTGTTATGAGTTTAGTAAGTTCAGAAATATTGTTGTTTAATAATAGTAGTAAAAATATTAATATAATAAAAGATATTAGATATTTATTTATATTAAGAATATTTGATATAGTGTTAGTTTGTATCATTAAAAAAAATATAGAGTAAGTAATTATAAATAGAATTAGAGTTATTATAGCTAAAGATTTTTTATTTAAAGCTTTTTTTGTGTAAAAGTATATACCACTTATGTTACCAAATAAAGTAGTTTCTTTGTATTTGTTACCTAAGTAGCTTTCAGTATAAATAATTGAAGAAGTTAATAAAGTAAATAAAAACATCCATATAAGAGAACCTGGGCCACCTATTATAACAGACATACTTGTTCCAATTAAAGCACCTACACCCATTTTAGTACCTAGTGAAATAAATAAAGTATTAAAGTTTAAAGATTTAATTAAAGAAAATATCTTATAATTTTTAAACTTTATATAAAAAGATAATCTTATACCGAGAATTATTATTAAAATAATTAATATTAACCATAATATATCTAACATATTATATTTTATTAGAATGAAGTGTATTTTATGTGTCAATTTATGATAAGTTTTGTCGATTTAGTAGATTTTACTAAGTAAAGTTGATACAATGTAGTTGTGATTAATATGAAAACATATTTAAGTAGCAGTAAATTTAAAAATTTAATGAAGATGTTGTTTGTTTGTAGTGCAATAATAGCATTTTTCTTACAAATGGGATTCCATGAATTTTATGATTATATTTTTCCTGTTGTGTTTTTAGTGTTAACTGTTAAATATTTTAGTGTAGAAGATTAATGGAGGAATTATGTTTATAGATACTCATTGTCATGTTAGTGAAGAAGAGGTTAAAGAGTATTTAGAAAATGCGATTAAAGAAAATGTTAAAATTATAGTGACTGCTAGTGAGGATTTAGCTAGTAGTTTGATGAATGTTAGGATTTCTAATATGTATCCTGAAGTTTTTACGTGTGTTGGAGTTCATCCATCTAATGTGAGAAATTATAAAGAATGTGATATTGATAAATATAGAGAGTTGTTAAAAAATGATAAAGTTGTAGCTATAGGAGAAATAGGGCTAGATTATTATTATGGTAAAGAAGATAGAGAGTTACAAATTAAAGTGTTTCGTGATTTTTTGAAACTTGCTTTAGAAGTTGATAAACCTGTAGTTATTCACAGTAGGGATGCTATTGAAGATACTATTAACATTTTAAAAGAATATAATGTTAAGGGAATTATTCATTGCTTTAGTGGTAGTTTAGAAACAGCTAGAGAATATATTAAATTAGGTTATAAATTAGGTATAGGTGGTGTTATTACTTTTAAGAATAGTAAATTAAAAGATACTATTAAGAATATATCATTAGATAATATTGTTTTAGAAACTGATTCACCTTATTTGGCACCTACACCTTATAGAGGTCAAAGGAATGAAAGTAAGTATATTCCTATTATTGCTCAATGTATAAGTGATAATACAGGGGTAAGTTTAGAAAATGTTATGAATATTACTACTAATAATGCTGTTTTGGTATATAGATTAAAAAATATAAATATGATAAAATAAAAGTGTAAGGGTGATGAGAGTGAATATTCAGAGGGGATTTAAAAATAGATTTGGAAATACATATGATAATCTTATAAGTATAAATTTT
>CAKORV010000009.1 GCA_934101625.1 uncultured Bacilli bacterium
GATCAACCTCTCAGTCCGGCTACGCATCGTTGCCTTGGTAGGCCATTACCCCACCAACTAGCTAATACGCCGCAGGCCCATCTCTAAGCGAAGCTTTAAAGGCTCCTTTAATATTACTATCACATTCGGTATTAGCAGTCGTTTCCAACTGTTGTCCCCAACTTAGAGGCAGGTAACCCACGTGTTACTCACCCGTTCGCCACTGAGTGCAGAATCCACATCCACAATCATTCCACCTTTGAGCAAGCTCTCCAGTTTCATTCATATTTCAGTGGGGCACTCCGTTCGACTTGCATGTCTTAGGCATGCCGCCAGCGTTAATCCTGAGCCAGGATCAAACTCTCAATAAAAAAATCTATTCGACTTTTTGGAATTGATTTCGTTAAATCCTAACTATAAAACTCATTTCATTTTACTCAGTTTTCAAAGATCATTTCACTTTCTGCTTTTTCTTGGTTGCTTATATAATATATCAAACTCAGAAACCATTGTCAACATATTTTTTCATTTTTTTTATTTTTTTTAATATTTTGACATTTTTTTCATTTTAGTGTTTCATAAGCTTTATTAGTGCTTTTTGCAACTAACGGGTATTAATATACCACTCTTTTTTTAATAATGCAATACTTTTTTTAATTTTTTTACATTATTTTTTATTTTTGCCTTTTTTTCAGCACTACTTGTTGCCTTCCTCAAGTCAACGAGTAATAATTTACCACTTATTTATAAATAATGCAATACTTTTTTTGAATTTTTTTATTTTTTTCATTTTTTTAAATTCCTTATATATAATATACGCTTTACAAGAAAAAAATTACTATTAGTTGTTTATCTTTTGATAAATTTTATAATAGTAATCTACAGTCTTCATATCAAATGGTCCTACGCCTTTTCGTTTTAAATCTATAAGAGAAGTTAATTCATATCTAATAATTGTATTAATTTCATATGGATATTTCATTAATCTTCTGTGATAATTATATTCGTTTCTGTCTAAAACTCTAAAGGCTCCATCTGGAAAAACTCTTAAATCCAAATCGTAATCAATATATTTTATTACAGCATTATCAATGACATATGGGCTAGCAATATTACAATAGTAAAACAATCCGTTCTTTTTTAGTTGTGCTATTACATTAAACCACCTGTTTTTGTAAAAGAACATTATTGCTGGTTCCTTCGTATGCCAACATCTACCATCTTTTTTTGTCACAAGTACATTATTATTACCTAATACTATACAATCTTTTTTGATATCAAGTACAATTGCTTTATCCCAAGTCTTATATATAAGGCCATTGTGTTTGTAACAATGTATTTTGATTACATCACCAATGTTTATTTTCATTTTATGCCTCTCTCAACAATATTTATTATATCATATATGTTTTTTATTTTATAGCACAAATTTTATCAACTTCAATTTTTGTTTATGTTTTTTGTTCTAACTAAGTTGTTTCGTTTATAACTTATTTTATTACACATTAAAAAATGCAGTCTATTTAACTGCATTTAAAGCTCCTTGCAATTGATTATCTGTTTCGTATTGATATTCATCTGTTTTATCTAATATTATTTCTATATCAGGCTTAATTCCTACGTTGTTTACAGAATTCCCATTTGGTGTTAACCAATAAGCTGTTGTGTATTTAACCATACCACCGCTTGATAATTTTGATGTTTCTTGTACTGTTCCTTTTCCGTAACTTGTTGTTCCTATTATTGTTGCACCGTAACTTTCTTTTAATGCTGATGCTAATATTTCAGATGCTGATGCACTTGAACTATTTATTAATACGGCTATTTTATAATTTCTTTGAGTTTTTGTATTATCTTCATAAAATGTTTTTCCTTTTTTGTTCTCGAGTCCATATATATTTTTTCCTTTTTCTATAAATAATTCAGCTATTTCTGCAGCACTATTTAAATATCCGCCTCCATTATTTCTTACGTCAATTACTAAACCATTTATGTTGTTCTTTTCTAATGCTTCTAGGGCTTCTTTAAATTGTGTATAAGTTGTGTTTGAGAATGTATCTATTTTAATGTATCCTGTATCATTAAAGTTTTCTTTACTTACAGATGGGACATTGACATTTTTTATGTTTACTGTTTTTGTTATAGTTATTCCATCTCTTAATACACTTAATTCTACTGAACTTTGATTTGAGTTTTTTATACTATTTGATACATCTGCTGCTGAAGAATTAGTTATGTCATTTCCATTTAGTTTCACCAAGATGTCCCCTGGTTCTATTCCGGCATTGTATGCTGGTCCATTTTCAAATACATTAATTACTATTATGCCTTCTTCAATTTTGGTTATTTCGACGCCTATACCTGTATATTTGCCGTTTAAACGGTCTGTTAAGTCATCTGTACTAGATTGATCTATATAACTTGTATATGGGTCTCCTAAGTAGTTATACATTCCTTCTATTGCTGCATCTATTAATTTTGCTTCATCTACCTTTTCTACATAGCCATTTATTATGTTGTCGTAAGCTTTTTTTAATTCTTTAAAATATTTTCCATCACTTTCGGTAATTCCAACATCACTTTTATAATTTTTATAAACTATGACACCTGTAGATACACCTACAACTAGACTCGTCATTATTATAATTATTATTACCTCTAAAAGGTTAAATGATGCACTTCTTTCTTTTCCGTTTTTTATTTTTTTATTTTCTTTTATTTTATTTTTCATTAGTATCACACCTATTCTATTTATAATCATACCACAAATGTAAAATAATTTGAATAGTTTCACAATATTTTCAAAATAAAAATACTCTAAATTTTTAGAGTATTTATGATTAAACTAATTCTAGACTTACTATTAAAGCGTTGTCTCCTCTTCTTTCTTTTAGTTTAATTATTCTAGTATATCCACCTAATCTATCAGCATATTTTGGAGCTAATTCATCAAATAATATTTTTACAGCTTCTGTATCATTTTCTAAGAAGGCTAATGCTTGTCTTCTAGAATTTAAGTCTCCCTTTTTAGCATAGGTAATCATTTTGTCAATAAATTTTCTTACTTCTTTTGCTCTTTCTTCAGTTGTTTCAATACGACCATTTTTTATTACAATTTTTGTTTCACCAGAAAGGATACTTTTTCTTTTTTTAGTATCTCTATTCAATTTTCTGTATGCCATAAGTACCTCCTATTCTTCGTCACGGAACTTTAGTCCCATTTCTTTTATTTTATCCATTACCTCTTTTAAAGATTTTTTACCTAAGTTTCTGATTTTCATCATTTCAGGTTCAGTCAATGATGTTAAGTCTTGAAGAGTATGATGTCCAGCTCTCTTTAAGCAATTGTAAGCTCTTACAGATAAATCTAATTCTTCAATTGGTGTTTCCAATGTTTTTTGAATTGGATCTTCTTCTTTGTCAGATAATAATCCTGTCATGTCTGCTATTTTGTTAATTTTAGTAATTATATCAAAATGTTCGATTAAGATTCTACTTGACAAAGCCATTGCTTCTTGTGGAGTCATAGAACCATTTGTATAAACTTCCATTATTAATTTATCATAGTTTTCACTTTGTCCTACACGTGCAGGTTCAACTTCATAGCTTACTCTTTCGATTGGACTATATAGTGAGTCTACAGGTATTACACCAACTGGTACATTTTTCATTTCTTTTCTATTGATTTTTGCATCAACATATCCACGTCCATTACCAATTGTTATTTGCATGTCTAGACTTCCACCTTTTGCTAGTGTTGCAATTACTAAATCTTTGTTAACAATTTCAACATCTGCGTCTGGTGTTATGTCATTAGCAGTTACTACACCTTCTTGATCTGCTTTTAAGTATAATACTTTGTCTTCTTCAGTATAGTTTTTAACTACTAATTTTTTCATGTTTAAAACTATTTCTGTTACATCTTCAACAACTCCATCTATTTTTTGGAATTCATGAAGTACACCTTCGATTTTGATGCTTTTTACAGCACTACCTGGTAAGTGTGATAACATTACTCTTCTTAAAGCGTTTCCTATAGTTGTACCAAAACCTCTTTCTAATGGTTCTAATACAAATTTTGCATAAAAGTTGCTTTCATTATATTCTACAACTTTATAATCTGGTTTTTCAAATCTTAACATAATATTTCCCCTTTCCTAAACACGTCTTCTCTTAGGTGGTCTACATCCATTATGTGGTATTGGTGTTACATCTGTGATTGAAGTGATTTCAAGTCCTGCAGTTTGTAATGAACGAATTGCAGTTTCACGTCCTCCACCAATTCCTTTTACGTATACACTTACTTTTCTAAGTCCCATGTCATATGCAGCTTTTCCTGCAGCTTCTGCTGATTGTCCAGCAGCGAATGGAGTTTTCTTCTTACTTCCCTTGTATCCGATACTTCCTGAAGAAGCCCAGCTTATTACTCCACCATTTTCGTCAGTGATTGTTACTATTGTGTTATTGTATGTAGTATGAATATGTGCTTCACCAACAGTGACATCTTTTTTGACTTTTCTTTTTCTTCTATTATATGCCATTACATTAACCTCCTATTTTTTCTTATTAGCTATTGTTTTAGCTTTACCTTTACGAGTTCTAGCATTTCTACTAGTTCTTTGTCCTCTAACTGGAAGACCTTTTTTATGTCTAGTACCTTGATATGAGTTGATTTCCATTTTAGTTTTAATGTTCATTTCAACTTCACGTTTTAAGTCACCGACTAATACATATTCATCACATGCTTTTCTTAAGTCGTTGATTTGATCATTTGTTAAATCTTTAACTCTTATGTCTTCGCTTACACCTGCTGCTGCACATATTTTTTGTGCACGGCTTGGTCCGATACCATAAATATAAGTTAAACCGATAACAATTCTCTTTTCTTTTGGTAAATCAATATTTTTAATACGTGCCATTATTTCCTCCTATTAACCTTGTCTTTGTTTGTGTTTTGGATTTTCACAAATTACCATGACTTTTCCTTTTCTTTTAATTACCTTGCATTTATCGCATATTGGTTTTACTGATGGTCTTACTTTCATTTTAATACCTCCATTATTTTCTATATATTATACGCCCACGTGTTAAATCACAAATTGGAATTTCAAGTAATACTGTATCACCTGGAAAGATACGGATTAGGTTTTGACGCATTTTTCCAGAAACGCGAGCTTCTACAATATGACCGTTTTCAAGTTTTACTTTAAAGTCCCCTCCTGGGATTATTTCTAGTACTTTTCCTTCAGTTTCGATGTATCCATCTTTTGCCATTAAATCACTCTCCTGTTAGTATTTTGTAGCCATCTTTTGTAACTACAATTGTATGTTCATAATGTGCTGCTGGTGATGAATCACGTGTTATGATTGTCCAATCATCATCTAGTAGCCATACTTGTCTACCTTTTAAACTAAACATCGGCTCGATTGCTAAAGTCATTCCTTCTTTTAGAATTAGTTCACTTTCATTGTTAGCATAGTTTGGAATGTATGGATCCTCATGCATTTCAGTTCCTATTCCGTGACCTGTCAATTCACGAATTACTCCATATCCATGTTCTTTTGCTACACTTTCGATAGCCTTACATACTTCATTTAGTTTTATACCAGGTTTGATTACACTTAAGCCCTTATACAAAGCTTCTTTTGTGTATTTCATTAAGTCACTTACTTCATTAGAAATTTTACCGACTTTGTAAGTTCTTGCTGTATCTCCATGATATCCTTTATAGATTGCTCCTACATCAATAGTGATTATGTCACCATTTTTTAGTTTTCTTTTACTAGGTATTCCATGCACCACTTCTTCGTTTATTGATGTGCATATGCTAGCTGGATAACCTTCGTAGTTAAGGAATGATGGTGTGCAGCCTTTTTCTCTTATAAATTTATCAGCGATTTTATTTAGCTCTTCTGTAGTTATGCCAGGCTTAATTACTGTTTCCATTAATTCTAGTAAGTCAAAGCATACCTTCCCGGCATAACTCATTAGGCTAATTTCACTTTCAGTTTTAGTACTAACCATTATTTACTCCTAAGATATTTTCTATAACTTTAAGTGTTTCTTCTGGACTTTTAGAACCATCTATTTCTATTAATTTTCCAAGATTTTTGTAGTATTCAATAACTGGTTTTGTTTCAGTCATGTACACATTATATCTTGTTTCATAAGACTCTTTTGTGTCATCAACCCTGGAAATAAGTGGTGTTTTACAATCATCACATATTCCTTCAGTTTTTGGCATTGTGTCTTTTAGAAATTTGTTATAGCTTCTTTTACAATTAGGACAGTTTAATCTTCCTAATATTCTTTTTAGTCCTGTTTCTTTTGAAATGTTGATAAATATAACTTTATCCACATTCAAATTTAATTTTTTTAGTATTTGTTCATAATCTTGTGCTTGATTCATTTTTCTAGGATATCCGTCAAGCATAAATGGTTTTGTTAAATCTAGGCTTTTTAATTTTGCTTCAATTAATTTTGCCATTAATTCATCATTAACCATTTCACCTTTATTGATGATGCTTTCAACTTCTTTTCCTATTTCAGTTTTTAAACTAACTTGTTCTCTTAGTGCATCTCCTGCGCTTATGTGGTTAAAGCCATATTTTTCTTTTAGTAAAGAACTATATGTGCCTTTACCAGCGGCTGGTGGTGCTATCCAAATTATGTTCAATTTAATTACCTCCTATAAGCACGACTTGCTACTGAACTTTCTATTTGTTTATATAATTCTAGTAATACTCCTACAACGATTAAGATACTTGTTCCTCCAAGAGTTACTATACTAGGCATATTTGAAATCCAACTGAATACAATTGGTAGTGCTGCTATAACAGCTATAAATATTGCTCCTAGGAATGTGATTCTTGAAAGAATTTTTGAAATGTATTTAGTAGTTTCAGTTCCTGGTCTTATTCCTGGAATGTATCCGTTTTGTTTGTTAAGATTTTTTGATATATCTTCCGGATTAACTGCTGCTACAAATGTATATCCATATGTGAATGCAATTATTAGAATGATATATACTACAAATCCTATTGGAGTTGTTGTTGTTAAATATTTAGTTATGAAAGATTTAAATCCTTCATTTTTTATAAGGTATGTTAGAGTTGTTGGTATTGCAAGTACTGCTGATGCGAAGATTACCGGCATTACTCCAGCTGAATTTATTCTTAATGGTAAGAATGATTGATTAGCTTTGTATGCTCCTGCACTTCTGTTTGAATATTGTACAGGTATTCTTCTTTCAGCCTCTTGTACATATATTACACCAATTATTATTCCAACATATAGTAGTATGAATATTACAAATGATATGATTCCTACAACTGAGTTTGAACCATTTACTACTAGATTTTTGAATGCTTCAATCATCATGCTTGGAACAGTACTAACTATACCTGCCATAATGATAAGACTTATTCCATTTCCTATACCTTTGTTAGTTATTTGATCTCCTAACCAAAGTAGGAAAGCAGTTCCAGCAGTTAATAATAAACTTATTTTTACATATTGAATTGGATCTGCCCCTTTACCCATAAACATTAGTGAGTAAATGTAACCCTCTATTAATGCAAATCCGATACCTAAATATCTATTGATTTTATTAATTTTAGTTCTGCCAGCTTCTCCCATTTCTTTTAATTCTTGGAAATAAGTTATTCCCATTAAATCCATTTGTAATACTTGTAATATTATAGAAGCAGTTATGTAAGGTGATACACCTAACGCAAATATACTAAATCTTTTTAGTCCTCCACCACTCATTGCATTTAATAATTCTAAGAATCCTAAGTCTTTAGTTATTGCCTTCATACCTGGAACAGTAATTGCATTACCTAGTGCAAATATGAATAATGCTCCTAATGTATAAAATACTCTTTGTTTTAAATCTTTGTTAGTTTTTTTAAAAATTTGTTTAAATGTTGAGAACACCTAAATCACCTCAACTTTTCCACCGATACTTTCTATTTTATTGATAGCACTGTTTGTGAATAAATTAGCTTTTACAGTTAATTTCTTTTCTAAGTTTCCACTTCCTAAGATTTTAACTCCACTCAATTCTTTTTTCACTAAACCTACTTCTTTAAGAAGTTCAGGTGTTACAGTTGTATTATCTTCAAATCTATTAAGGTCTGATACATTTACTACACTATATCTAGTAGTAAATCTTGCATTATTAAATCCTCTTCTTGGTATTCTTTTGTATAATGGATTTTGTCCACCTTCAAACCAAGGTTTAATACTTGCTCCTGAACGCGCTTTTTGACCTTTTTCTCCACGTCCACTTGTTTTTCCTAGTCCACTTCCTGGTCCTCTACCTACTATTTTTCTTCTGTGAGTAGATCCAGGATGATTTTTTAATTCATTTAATTTCATTATCCTATAATCTCCTCTACTTTTTTACCACGAAGACTTGCTACGTGTTCAGCATCTCTTTGCATTTTTAATGCCTCCATAGCAGCTTTAGCAGTGTTTATTTGTGTATTACTTCCTAAAGATTTAGATACTATATCTTTTACTCCAGCAAGTTCTAATACGTTACGAACTGGTCCACCAGCGATGATTCCACTACCGGCTTTAGCAGGTTTTACTAGTACTCTAGCAGCTCCGCAAACACCAATTGCTTCATGACTTAAAGTTCTTCCTTCAACTAGATTAACTTTAATTACATTTTTTTCAGCAGCTTTGATTGCTTTTGAAATTGCTTCTGGTACTTCTCCAGCTTTTCCTGTTCCAAGTCCAACACGACCTTTTCTATCTCCAACAGCAACTGTTGCAGTGAATCTCATTGTACGACCACCTTTAGTGGTTTTGCTTACACGTCCAATTGAAATTACTTTTTCTTCATAAGGACTTTTTTTAACGAATTCTCTTTTATTATTTCTTTCTTTATTATTAGTTCTTTCTGTTTTTTCCATTATAGTCCCTCCTTTAGAATTGTAGTCCTGCTTCACGAGCACTGTCTGCTAGGGCTTTTACTTTACCATGATATTGATATCCACCACGGTCAAAAACTACTTCAGTGATTTTTTTATCTAATGCTCTTTTAGCAACTTCTGCTCCAACTTGTTTAGCAGTTTCGATATCACATTTATTTAGTTTCATTTCTAGAGAAGATGCACTTACTAATGTTACACCCTTTTCATCATCTATTATTTGAGCATAGATGTTTGTATTACTTTTGAATACATTTAATCTTGGTGTAGTAGCTGTACCAGATAAGTTCTTTCTGATACGTTTATGTCTTGCTATACGATTAGCATTTTTTGATTCTTTCTTTATCATATTTTACCTCCCTATGCAGCTTTCTTTCCTTCCTTACGTCTTATGAATTCATCTTTATATTTGATTCCTTTTCCTTTGTATGGTTCAGGTCCACGTACTTTACGTACTAATGCAGCGAATTCTCCAACGGCTTGTTTGTCATATCCTGATATATTTAATTCAGTTTGACTTGGTGAATCTAATTTGATTCCTTCTGGTGCTTCCATGATAACTGGATGACTATAACCTGCACTGATAGTTAATTTATTACCAGCAACTTGAAATTTATAACCAACACCATTAATTTCTAATTCTTTTTTGTATCCTGTACTTACTCCAATTAACATATTATTTATGTTAGCATTAGTAGTTCCATGTAATTGTTTTAATTCTTTTGAGTCATTTGCTCTTTCAACTGTTACATTTCCTTCATTAACTAATACATTGATTCCAGGTTTTGTATTAAGAGTTAATTCTCCTAATTTTCCTTTTACTGTTACAACATTTCCATTAACATCAACTGTTACACCTTCAGGTATAACTAATACTCTTTTACCTATTCTACTCATAATTCACCTACCAGATGTATGCAAGAACTTCTCCACCTAAGTTTTCTTTTCTTGCTTCCTTGTCTGTCATAATTCCTTTTGAAGTAGATATGATTGCTATTCCAAGACCATTTAATACTTTTGGAACTTCATCACTTTTAACATAAACTCTTAGACCAGGTTTACTGATTCTTTTAAGTCCTGTTATAACGTTTTCTTTTCTTTGTCCATATTTTAAATTTAATGTTAATGTTTTGCTTGCACCTTCAGTTTTTTCTTCAAAACCATCGATGTATCCTTCATTTGTTAATATTGTAGCTATTTCTTTTGTCATTTTAGAACTAAGTACTTCAACTGTTTTATATTTCATTGCAACTGCATTACGAATTCTTGTAAGCATATCTGCAATTATATCATTTACCATAACTTTAGTCCTCCCTTCTTACCAACTAGACTTTTTAACGCCTGGTATTTGTCCTTTATAAGCTAATTCTCTAAAGCATATACGGCATAGTCCGAATTTTCTTAATACACCGTGAGGTCTTCCACATCTTTCGCATCTAGTATAATTTCTAGCTTTGAATTTTGACCCTTTTTTCCAGCTAACTAATTTACTTGTTTTTGCCACTTAAATGCCTCCTTATTTCTTGAAAGGTAAACCAAAACCACTTAGTAATTCTAATGCTTCTTCATTTGTTTTAGCAGTTGTTACCATTACTATATCAAGTCCTCTTGTTTTAATAACTTGATCGTAGTCTACTTCTGGGAATATTAATTGTTCTTTAATTCCTAGAGTATAGTTTCCTCTTCCATCAAAACTTCCTTTTGAAATTCCTCTAAAGTCACGAACACGAGGTAATGCTATCTTAATTAATTTTTCTAAGAAGATATACATATTTTCCCCACGTAATGTAACTTTACATCCGATTTTGTTTCCTTCTCTTAGTTTAAATCCAGCGATTGATTTTTTTGCTTTTGTTATGACTGGTTTTTGTCCAGCGATTACTTCAAGTTCTTTTACTGCAGCATCTAAGTATTTAGAATCTGTAGTAGCATCACCTACACCCATGTTAAGAACTATCTTCTCAAGTTTAGGTACTTGCATTCTTGAAGTATATTTAAACTTTTCTGTTAGAGCAGGCACGATTTCTTTTTCATAAACTTCTTTTAATGTTTCCATTATTTGCCTCCTATTTACTTACTTTCTTTGTTTCTTTCTTAGTTTCTTTTTTTTCTTCTTTTAAAACTTTTACATTTGAAATATGGATAGGAGCTTCTGTTTCAAGTATTCCACCAGTTTCATTAGTTCTATTTGGTTTAACATGTTTTTTTACAATATTAACACCTTCAACTATTACTCTTGATTCGCTTCTTAAAACTTTTGATACTTTTCCTTGTTTTCCTTTGTCATCTCCAGCGATAACAGTTACTTTATCTCCAACTTTTATTTTCACGTTAGTACCCTCCTATAATACTTCTGGTGCTAGTGAAACGATTTTCATGAAATCTTTATCTCTTAATTCTCTAGCAACAGGTCCTAGAACACGAGTTCCTACTGGACTCTTATCATCTTTAATTAGAACACAAGCATTATCATCAAATTTGATGTATGATCCATCAGGTCTTTTAACGCCTTGAACTGTTCTAACTATTACAGCTTTTACTACTTTTCCTTTTTTAGTGTTAGAGTTAGGTATTGCTTTTTTAACAGTCCCAACTACTACGTCACCGATGTTTCCACTTCTTACAAATGAACCACCAAGTACTCTTATTACTAATATTTCACGAGCACCTGAGTTATCGGCTACTTTTAAACGGCTTTCTGGTTGTACCATAATACCCACGTCCTTTCTTAAAGTATGATAGCTTCTTCAACAATGCTATCTAATACATATCTTTTAGTTTTACTTAGTGGACGACATGCAGATATTTTTACAATGTCTCCAACTTTTGCTTTGTTTTCTTCATCATGTGCTTTATATTTTTTAGAGTATTTTACTCTTTTTTTATAAAGTGGGTGATTTTTGTAAGTTTCAACTAATACTACAATTGTTTTATCCATACTAGTGCTTACTACTTTACCTACTCTAGTTTCATTAGTCTTTTCCATAAATCCTCCTACTTACTTTCCTTACGTTCGTTAAGTACAGTTTTCATTCTGGCAACGTCATGTCTTAATTCTCTAATTTTATGAGGTTTTTCTAATGAACCAGTAGCACTACTGAAACGTAAATTCCATAATTCTGCTTTAGTTTCAGTGATTTTTTTGTTGATATCTTCTGTAGACATTTTTCTTATTTCACTAGTTTTCATTAGTTACACCTTCTTTCTTAATGAATTTTGTTTTGATAGGTAGTTTATGTCCGGCTAATCTGAATGCTTCTCTAGCAGTTTCTTCAGTTACATCAGTCATTTCAAACATGATTTTACCTTCTTTAACTACTGCTACCCATTCTTCTACGTTACCTTTTCCGCTTCCCATACGAACTTCCAAAGGTTTTTTAGTTCTTGCTAAATGAGGGAATATGTTGATGAATACTTTACCTCTTTTAGACTTTTTCATTTCTCTTGTCATAGCTACACGAGCAGCTTCTATTTGTCTAGCAGTGATATAAGCTCCTTCTTTTGCAACTAATCCATATTCTCCGTAAGATAATACATTTTTACCTTTACTTTTTCCTTCGTAACTAACACGATGAGGTTTTCTATATTTAGTTCTCTTTGGTAGTAACATCTTTCTTACCTCCCTTATTTCCTTTAGCAGGAAGGATTTCTCCTTTATAGATCCATACTTTTACACCGATTTTTCCATAAATAGTATCAGCTTCTTTATGAGCATAATCTATATCAGCTCTTAAAGTATGAAGTGGTACTGTTCCTTCAGTGTATCCTTCGCTTCTTGCAATTTCTGCACCATTTAAACGACCTGATACTTGAGTTTTAATACCCTTTGCTCCTGCTTTCATTGTGTTTCTTATTGCTCTTTTTTGAGCCATTCTGAATGAAGCACGATTTTCAATTTGCATTGCAATTTGTTCTGCAACTAATGCTGCATTTAAGTCTGGTTGTTTGATTTCAACGATTGAAACATAGATGTCTTCACCAGTTAATTTTGATAAAGCTTTCTTATGTTTTTCTATTTCTTCTCCACCACGTCCTATTACAACACCTGGTTTAGAAGTGTTAATTATTACATTTGTTCTTTTATTGTTTCTTTCAATAACTATGTTTGCAACTGAGCTACCTTTTAAAGCTTTTTCTAAGTATTTACGAATTTTAATATCTGTATTTAACATTTTAGAGAAATCTTTATTTTTAGCATACCATTTGCTTTCCCAGTCTTTATTGATTCCAATTCTTAGTCCGACTGGACTTACTTTTTGTCCCATGCTATTCTGTAGCTCCTTTCTTGTCACTTACTTTAACAAATATGTGACTTGTTCTTTTGTCTCTTCTATCGACTGAACCACGAGAAGCTATTTTGCTTCTTTTTAGTGTAGGTCCTTCACTGATATAAGTTTCTGTTACATATAAATCTTCTTCTTTAAGATTTAAGTTGTTTACTGCATTTGCAGTAGCACTTTCAAGAACTTTACTGATTAAACGACTACCTTTAGTGTTAGTTGTTAATAGTATTGCTCTTGCTTCTGTTACTTTTTTTCCTCTTATAAGGTCAAGTGTCATTCTTGCTTTTCTAGGTGCAATCATGGCACCTTTATGTATTGCATAAGTTTCCATTTATTCACCTTCCTATTTGTTTTCGCCAGCGTGTCCACCAAACTTACGAGTTAATGCAAACTCTCCTAGTTTGTGACCAACCATGTCTTCTGTGATATACACAGGAATGAAATCTTTTCCATTGTGTACTGCAATTGTGTGTCCAACGAAATCAGGATAGATTGTTGAACGACGTGACCAAGTTTTAATTACTTCTTTTTTTCCACTTTCGTTTAATGAATTTACTTTATTTAGTAATCTTTCAAAAACGTAAGGTCCTTTTTTTAAACTTCTTGACATACTCACAAATCCTTTCTTTATTTTTTCTTTCTACGAGATACTATTAATTTCTCGCTTGCTTTCTTTGTTTTACGTGTTTTTAATCCAAGAGCTGGTTTACCCCAAGGAGTCATTGGTCCTTTACGTCCTACTGGAGCTTTACCTTCACCACCACCATGAGGGTGATCATTAGGGTTCATAACTGATCCACGTACTGTTGGACGCCAACCCATAAGTCTTTTACGACCTGCTTTACCTAAGTGTACTAGTTCATAATCAAGGTTTCCTACTGTACCAATTGTAGCACGGCATACACCTTGAATCTTTCTAGTTTCACCACTCTTTAATCTTAATAATACGTATTTTCCTTCTCTTCCTAGGATTTGTGCACTTGATCCAGCACTTCTTGCTAGTTGAGCACCTTTTCCAGGATTCATTTCGATGTTGTGTACAACTGTACCAACAGGAATGTTCATAAGTGGAAGAGCATTACCAACTTTGATATCTACATTTTCTCCACTTTCAATTTTATCTCCAACTTTTAAATCAAGTGGTGCTATGATATATCTTTTTTCACCATCTGCATAGTTTATTAAAGCTATATTAGCACTTCTGTTTGGATCATATTCAATTGATGCAACAGTTCCGATAACACCATCTTTATTTCTTTTGAAATCTATTACACGGTATTTTCTTTTAACTCCACCACCACGATGTCTAACAGTTATTTTACCTTGATTATTTCTTCCAGCTTTTTTATTTAATTTTTCAGTTAAGCTTTTTTCTGGAGTAGATTTTGTTATTTCTTCGTTTACTAATGTACTTTTATTTCTTTGACCATTAGTTATTGGTTTAAATTTTCTTATTGCCATATATAATCACCTTCTAAAACTCTATTTTAGAGCCTTCCTTTAGTTTTACATAAGCTTTTTTATAAGAAGATGTGTAACCTGTATATTTTCCTACTCTTCTTTTTTTGCTTTGTGTATTAACAGTGTTAACGCTTTCTACTTTTACTCCAAATTTTGATTCGATTGCTTGTTTAATTTGAGTTTTGTTAGCTTTTTTATCAACTTTGAATACATATACGTTTTCACTTGCTAAGTTATTTGTTTTTTCAGTTATAACTGGTGCTTTAATTATTTCGTAATTCATTATTTAAGCACCTCCTCTATCTTTTTAACACTTTCAACATCGATTAATAAGTTATCTGCACCTACTAAATCTAATACATTGATGCTACTTGGTTCAATTACATGTAAGTTAGTTAGGTTTCTTGCTGCTAAACATGCATTACCATTTTCACCATCAGTAACTATAAGTGTTTTTCCTTCTAATTTTAATGTTTCTAAAACTTTCTTGAAGTCTTTAGTTTTTGGTGTAGCCAATTCTAAATTTTCTACAACACATAATTCTTTATTTTGGAATTTGTCTGAAAGAGCACTTCTTAATGCAAGTCTTCTTTCTTTCTTATTCATTTTGAAACCATAATCTCTTGGAGTTGGTCCGAATACTATTCCACCGCCAACCCAGTGAGGAGCTCTTATTGTACCTTGACGAGCACGTCCAGTACCTTTTTGTCTCCATGGTTTTCTTCCACCACCAGATACTGCACTTCTACCTTTAGTATCATGAGTTCCTTGTCTTAATGAAGCCATTTGTAATTTAATAGCATCTGATAAAACTATTTCATTTACTTCAGTGTTCCATACAGTATCATTTAATGTGATGTCTTCCTTTGTTTCTCCATTTAAATTTAATACTTTAATTTTTGCCATTATTCTTCACCTTCCTTTTGTGAAGTTTCTTCAACTGTTTCAGTTGTTTCTTCAACGGCTGTTTCTGGTGTTTCTGTAATTTCTTCAGTTACTACTTCTTCAGTATTTTCTACTACTTCTTCAACTACATAAGAAACTAATTCTTTTGCTTCATTTTTTTCACCATTTTTAACAGCTGTTCTTACAAGAACATAACCTTTTTTAGGTCCTGGAATATTACCACTTATTAATAAGCAATTATTTTCAATATCTACTGCAATTATTTCTAGATTTTGAATAGTTACTTGTTCATTACCCATATGTCCTGGTAATTTCTTTCCTTTTAATACTCTCATTGGTCTCATTGGTCCACGTGAACCTACAGCTCTGTGGTAATGAGAACCGTGTGACATAGGTCCTCTTGAGAAGTTATGTCTTTTAATTGTTCCTTGGAAGCCTTTTCCTTTTGATGTACCAGTTACATCTACAAGTTCTCCAGCTTCAAAAGTGTCTACACCGATTATTTGTCCAACTTCATAGTTTGATACATCTAACCCTTTAATTTCTTTTAAGAAGCGCTTAGGTGTAGTGTTAGCTTTCTTAACATGTCCCATTTCTGGTTTATTAGATACTTTTTCTCTTTTAGTGAAAGCACCTAATTGAATGCTGTTATACCCATCTTTTTCAACTGTTTTAATTTGAGTTATTACATTTGGTTCAACTTCAACAACAGTTACAGGTATAAGTAATCCGCTAGTTGTGAAGACTTCAGTCATTCCAACTTTGCGTCCTAAGATTCCTTTCATTTTAATTACTCCCTCCATTATTATAATTTGATTTCGATGTCTACTCCACTAGGTAAATCTAAGTGTGATAATGCATCAACTGTTTCTTTACTTGGACTATCTACATCTATTAATCTTTTGTGTGTACGCATTTCAAATTGCTCACGAGAATCTTTATATTTGTGAACAGCTCTTAATATAGTGAATTTTTCAACATCAGTTGGTAGTGGAACTGGTCCAGAAACTTTACCACCTGTTCTTTTGATTGTATCTACTATTTTGCTTGCTGCTACATCAAGTATTCTATGATCATACGCTTTTAATTTGATACGAACCTTCTCTTTTGCCATAATTACCCTCCTTCGCCTATTTTATAATAGACTCGCTCGGCACGAATTACCTGATATTTAGTTAAGACATCACAACTTAACCGGGTGTATCAGCAACCTCGCGCTTCTCCGCAGTCATACAATGATAATTATATGATAAAATTGTGTAAAAATCAACCCCTTTTTTAAATAAATTTTTTGTAAAGTTTACACCTCTTTTTTTAAGTGTTTTAGGCAAATAGAAAAAACAGATAATATTTTTGTTTATTACCTGTTTACATTTTTATTTATTTGTCGTACCTATAAAATCTTTTAATATTCTCATTACATTTTTGTATTCTTTTATTAATATACTAAAGTTAGATATTATATATTGATTATCCCCTTCTTTTGCTTTTGTTTCATGTTCTAAACACATATCTGAGAATTTATTTAGTCCAATATACCTGCTTTCACTTTTTAATTTGTGAACTAAAATTTTATAATCTTCCAAATTATTGTCTAAATAATATCTCATAAGATTAGTATAAGATTCTGGTGTTTCTTCTATAAATGTTTTTATTGAATCTATGTACATTTCTTCACTACCAAACATTTCTAATGGCGTTTTTGTATCAATTCCGTGTTCTTCTAAGTATGATAGGTTATTTGTATTTGTTTCTTCTGGTATTTTTTCTGATGAAATGTTGTTACTTAATATTTTACCTAGTACTTCTTCTAATTCTGGTCTTTGTATTGGTTTACTTAGATAATCTATAAATCCTTCACTTAGATATATTTCTTTTTTTCCTTCCATTGCATCTGCGGTTAAGGCTACTACTGGTGTGTTAAAGTCTTTTATTTCTTTTAGTTTTTTTAATGTTTCTTCTCCTGACATTGAAGGCATCATTATGTCCATAAATACTATATCATATTTATTTGTTTTGCATTTTTCTATTGATTCTTGTCCACTTGTTACTAGTTCTGTTTCTATATTATATTTTCTTAATATTGTGTCTGCTACTTTTAAGTTTAGACTACTATCATCTACTACTAATACTTTTACATTATTATATTTTTGTTGTTCTGTTTCATTATGTTCTTCTAGTATTACTCCTTCTTTTATGTCTTGTGTTAGTGTTACTTTGAATGTTGAACCTTTTCCATATATACTATCTACTGTTATTGTTCCTTTAAACATTCCTACTAATTGTTTTGTTATTGCTAGTCCTAATCCTGTTCCTTCGATTGTTGTGTTTTTATCACTTTCTAGTCTTTCAAATTTTTCATATAGATGTTTTAGTTGTTCTTCTTTTATTCCTCTTCCTGTATCTTTTACTGTTATTGTTAAGTTACATTTATCATCTTTGTTTTCTGCATCTATTGTGAAATCTACTTCTCCACTGTCTGTATATTTTATTGCGTTTGTTACCAAATTTGTTATTATTTGTTTTACTTTATTTACATCTCCATATAATACATTTGGTATTTCATCACTTATATTTGTTACTAGTTTTAAATCTTTTTCTCCTATTCTTGTTTCTAATAGTTTTACTAGTTTTTTTACTTCACTTTTTAGATTATAGTTAGTATTTACCATTTCCATTTTTCCTGCTTCTATTTTACTTATATCTAGTATACTATTTACTATATCTAAAAGTATATAACTTGCATCGACTACATCTTTTGCATTAGAATGTATTACATTCATGTTTGTTTCTGTTTGCATATTTTCTGATAAACCTACGATTGCATTTAATGGTGTTCTTATTTCATGCGACATACTTGATAAGAAATCTGATTTTGCATTATTTGCTTGGTCTGCTTTTATTTTTGCAAATCTCATTTGATTATATAGTTGTAAATCTGGATTTTCTATTGTAAAATACATGATTAAATTATTAATCGTTAAACCTATTGAAATAATTATTAAAAATGGATTATTTGAAAATAGAAATGCTATTAATCCTGCAATTACAATGATTGTAAAAATCGGCAAATGTCTTACATCAATTTTTTTAAAATTAAATATTGCCATAAAAAATGAAATTAAAATAAATGATAAACAAAAAATAATTGATATGTTAACTGAAGGTCCCATTGCTGTTTGCTTTAATGGATTAATCAAAACAATATTTATTGGTAATTTGAATTCAATTATAAACATTAGTAAATCGATTATGGCTGTAATTATAACTACTGCTTTAATCTTTTTATTAAAGTTTTTAATTCCCTTATATGTTACAATGAATGTATATAGCATCAGGCATGAGGACCAAATTATCAAAAAGACGAAATCACATTTATTCAAAAGTTTTACTAGAGCTTCATTATAATTAGTGTATACATTATAAAATAATATACTTACAAAGGCACTATCCATAAGAATAGAAAATAGCATTAAAAGATATATTTTATTTTCTAGTAATCCTATTCTTTTTTTTGAAAAATATACTATTAGTAATATAAATGAGATTAAATTTGCAGTTACAGGCAAATACATGTTAGGCACTTTAACCACTCCCTTATCATAACTATAGTATATATAATTCTTTGATATTTTACAAGGATTTTATTTTTTTAATACCATTTTTTTCTCATCATATAACCAGGGCATTACCTCTTGTTCATCTTTAATTAATTTATCTTTGCAAATTGTGGTTTGTTCTGGTCCATAGTAGAAATAAGGTGTAGCTTTAATAGTATCGCTTAAATATTTATTCCATGCTTCATATTTATCTTTTGATTTTTTTTCATAACTATTATCAGGATGTTTAGCGTACATATCAAATTTTTCAGTTGCCATTATGTCTCTAATTTTTATTGTAAATACTTCTTTTTCTATATTAATTATTCTAGACAAATAAGATAAAATTTCTTTTAAAATCAACAATTCTGTTTGGTTAGAACTTTTATTTTTTTCAGTACTTATATCATCTATAATTTTATATATTTTGTTTTTAATAAAATGAAGATGAGACTTTATGTTGTCGTTGTTTGTTAATGAATTAACTATAGGTTGGAGATTATTTAATTCTTTTTTTAAATTATTTAAATTATCTGTACTTATTGTTATAAGATCAACTGCTTTATTGAAATAATTGACAACTTTTTTTGCCATAAGACTTATATCATCTTTATTAAAATCATCTATTTCTATTCCTTTAAGCATTCTAGAATAGCATTTATTCCCTACTTTATTTGTTATAACAGGCACAATTAATGCATTGTGTTTTTTTGCAATGTCATAGTAACCCCAATGAAGATTTTGCATTGGTAAATTTGGTGAAAGATTCCATGTAGCTTCAGAAAAAATTATTATGTTATTACCTAACTCTAAAATTTTATTCATTTTTTCTTTCATGGCCTCTCTTGATTTTTTATCGTATCTATCAACTAATTGACAACCATAAATCCATAAAAATAGTCCATCCAAAGTGTTAAAGAATAAATCTATGTTACCAAAGATAATTTGAGCATCATCTTTTATTGTTACAACAGTATTAAGTACATCATCTTTAAATGAATGAGATGCTATATATATTACTGGTCTATCTGATTTATTAAATTCTTTTTTTTCTATTATTAATTTTAATTTATTTGACATTTTTAGTATTTCATATATTAATGGTCTTATTTTATTTCGATTGACAACACCTTTTTCTGTTAAGGTTACATCTTTGTCATAATTTAGCATATACTCTAATCTTTTTTTAATCATAAGTATCCCTCCAAATGTACTTTATTGTAACACAATTATAAAAAAATGCAAATAGTGGTAATTTTATACAAAAATAAAGACCCATATGGGCCTAAATCTAATTAATTACTTTTCTTTGATGCACAATGGCTACTATTAACCTTGTTTTCTCCACATCCTGCGGCATTAATTTTAGATTTTTTTACGGGTTTCTTAATTACTTTCATAATTTAATTTCTTTCTTAACTATATTTTACCAAATTATTTTATTTATTCAATACATTTTTTACATATGATTTAATGTATTCTTTTAAATTATAATCTAAAAAATCACATTTATTATCTCTGCAATAATATTTACCATTACATATATATATTAATGCACATTTTTTGCATTCTTTATCTATTATATTATCCAGATTTCTTTCTTCTTCAAAAGGTTTTATAAGTTTTTTGTTTTATTGTAGTTTTCTAATAATTCTTTTAATGTATATTTTGAATTACTAATATCATAGGCATTGCACATACCTATTTTACCAATCGAGAAGAATTTTATGGAATAGTCTTCATAACCTTTACAATAAAAACTTGATGTTGGGAGTCATACAGGATAATTATATTTTTCTAGTAGTGGTATTATTTTTGTAGAATTCCATTTTTTATACTTTTTATAAGGCAATTTATTTATAAATGAATTTTCTTTATAATTATTTGTATAGGCTACGACAAAATCACTTATTTTAATGTTTTCAATTGTTTTAAGGAATTCTTCTAAGTCATTTATATTTCTATCATTTACATTATATCTAACCATTAATCTATGATTATTATCAAGTACATACTGAATTTTTTTTAGATTTTCCATAATTAAATCATAACTTCCAGTATTGTTTGAAGTAACTCTTAAATTGTCGTGGTCGCATTTGTTACTTAATGTTACACAAAAAGTTATATTATCAAATTCTTTTATAAATTTTTCACTTAACAATATTCCATTAGTATCTATATAATAATTAATTGATATATTTTTTTCTTTTAATTTGCTATTTAAATATAGAAGTTCCTGCTTTTGTAATAATGGTTCTCCACCAAATAAATGGATTGAAAATGTTTTATAACTATATTTATTTTTACAAATTTCTATGTATTCTATTATTTCATCAATTATATCTTCTAGTTTAATATCATTTTTTAAATTCCCATTTATTTTATAGTTTAATATATCTTCAATATCAAATAAACTTCCTTCAAATGTTAATAATGTTTCTAATAAGTATTCTTTAGTGTTAATAAGTTCTTTGTTATTAACAAGTTTTATTGCCTTTTCGTATCTTAAAAATCTATTTAGTGCTAGATATTTAAAAAAACTGTCTTTATCATATTCTTTATTAATATAATTTAAGTATTGAACTAACTAACAAGTTCCTTGTAATTCTATATAGTATTTCATAGCTAAACTCCTCATCTTTTGTTAATTTGTGATAATTTTATTTTATCAAAAAGTAATATAAAAAAGAAGACTACTTTGAATCTTCTTTGATTATTAAACTTTCTCCAGTCATTTTATCTGGTTTTTTTATTTGATATATATCTATTATTGTTGGTATTATATCTTTTAGTGATCCTGTTTCTTTTAATTTATATTCTTCATTACATACTATGAAAGGAACAAGACTTGTTGTGTGACTAGTTATTGGTGTTCCATCTCTTGTTAACATTTTTTCTGCATTACCATGGTCAGCAGTTATTACTAGTTCATAGAAATGTTCTTTAGCTGATTCAAATATTTTTCCTACACAGAAGTCACATATTTCTATAGCATCTTTAGTTGCATTAAAGTTACCTGTGTGTCCAACCATGTCTGGATTTGCAAAATTAACTAATATGAAATCATAATCATTATCAATTGCTTTTAAAACATTTTCTGTTACTTCTCCTACACTCATTTCAGGTTTCATATCATATGTTGGTACACTTGGAGATGGTACTAATATTTTATCACATTTGTTACTTGATAGTTCTTCCATTCCATCAAAGAAGTATGTAACATGAGCATATTTTTCTGTTTCAGCTATTCTTGCTTGTGTATAATCTAATCCATCTATGTATTCACCAAATGTTTCTTTTGGTTTTTCAGTATCAAAAGCATATTCAATATCTTGATGTATGTTAAATAAAGATGTTAATTTTAAGTTTTGATATTGTTTTGTTTTGAATGGTTTAAAGTTTTTATCATGAAATGCATCTATTAGTTCTTTCATTCTTTCTGGTCTAAAGTTAATAAATAGTATTGCATCATTATCTTTTATAGTGTTATTTGATAGTATACTTGGATTAATAAATTCGTCGGTTATATCTCTTTTATAGTGTTCTTTAAAACAGCTTTCATAATTTGAAAAAGAATTACCTAATCCGTAGCACATAGCATCATAGGATTTTTTTATTCTTTCCCAACGATTATCTCTATCCATTGCATAATACCTACCTGAGATAGTACCTATTTCTCCTAGTTTAAGTTTATTTGCTTTTTCCATAAAGTCTGTTACAAATTTAACTCCACTTTTAGGATCTGTATCTCTTCCGTCAGTTATAAAGTGAAATACTACTTTTTCTACATGTTCTAGTTTAGCCATTGCTAGAGCTGCATAGAAATGATTTATACTTGAGTGAACTCCACCATTAGAAAGAAGTCCTATTAAGTGAAGTGTTGAGTTATTTTCCTTTACAAAGTTCATTGTATTTTTTAGTACTTCATTATCAAAAAACTCTTTACTTTTTATTTTATCATTTATGTATGTTAATGGTTGTGGATTAATTCTACCACTACCTATAGTCATATGTCCTACTTCACTATTTCCCATTTGTCCTTTTGGAAGTCCAACTTCTATTCCTGAAGCTGCTAATTGTGCATGTGGAAAAACTGTTAGAAGTTTATCTATTACAGGTGTTCTTGCTTGTTTTATTGCATTTCCATATTCACTGTTGTTTATTCCAAATCCATCTAGTATTAATAATATTACTTTTTTCATTATTTATATCACCTAGATACATTCTAGCACATTTCTTTTTTAATTTAAAGAATTAATGTATTTTTAGCATATCTAATCTTAGTTTATCTGCGATTGTTACTATAAATTCTGAGTTTGTTGGTTTTGCTCGATCTATATCAACTGAGTGTCCAAAGATTTCTTCCATTAAGTCCCAATCTCCACGATTCCAACTCACTTCAATAGCGTGTCTAATTGCTCTTTCTACTCGAGTTACTGATTGACCATATTTAGTGCTTATCTCTGGATACAATTCTTTAGTTATGCCTCCTATAAGTTTAGGATCATCATATACCATATTGATGGCTTCTCTTATGTATTGATAACCTTTAATATGTGATGGTATTCCTAGTTCATGTAAGAGTTTAGTTATCATTGCTTGAGTATTATTCTTTTCTACATTTATTATTTTTGCTTCTTTTGCTTTAGGATTTGTTATATCTTGTATTCTTTTATGTAATTCTTGTAAGTCAAATGGTTTTAGCATGAAATATTTTACTCCATATTCACTTACATTTCTTATTGTTTCTTGCTCGTTGTAACTAGTTAATACTAATATTTTTAAATTTATTTTGTTTTCTTTTAATTTATCTAATAAATACATTCCATCTTTTTCTGGCATTACTAAGTCCAATATTAAAGCATCTATTTCACTATAATTATCTTTTATATATTCCCATGCTTCTCCACCATTATATGCTTCTTTTAATAATGTTAAGTCATTAGTATTACTTATAAACTCTTTTAACATACCTACTAAGGCCTTGTTATCATCCACAATCATTATTTTCTTTTTCATTTATTTCTCCTTTAACACTGTCTTTATTATATAAATTTATTATACATAAATCCATAGCGAAAAAGGTCTAGTTATGTCTAATAATGACGATTTGTGTCATGAAATGTATTTATAGTTTTTATTTTGTTATATTTTCTATTATTTCTTTAACTCTGTTTATGTCAGTACTAAGTTTTCCTATTATAACACCATCTGTTATGTTAAGAATTTCATTTATGTTTTCTTTATTAACTGATCCTCCATAAAAAAATTCTACTTCTTCTTCAAATTCATACATGAAGTATTCTTTTATATATTTATTTAAATATTCTATGTCTTTTAAGTTAGCTTCTTCATTTTCTATTTTAGATATTGGTTCATATGCGATTATTAAGTTTTTTATGTCTATATAGTCTGAGGATTTTATATAGTATTTTAATTCTTTTTTTATTGTACTTAGTTTTTCATCATGTCCTATACAAAGAATAGTTTTGAACCCTGAGTTAAGGCTTCTATATAGTTTTTCTTTTATTTCTTCATATGTGTCTAATTTTAAGGTGATTCTTTCTGGATGTCCTACTAGGGTGTAATTTATGTTTAGACTTTTTAATATTTCTAGAGGTATTTCGCCAGTGTATGAACCATAATTATAACTATAGAAATTTTGAGCACCTATTTTAACTTTAGAATCTTTAAATAATGATAGATATGCTAGGTTAGGCATTAATACTAGGTTAATATTTTTAGTTTGGATGTTATTTATTTTTTCTTTGTATTTAGTTATTTCATTATAACTTAGATAACTTTTATGATTAAGTATTATTGTTTTCATTTTTCTTTCTCCATTATTTTTAGTGTTTCAAATTCTTTTCCTTCTAGGTATTCTAAGCTTGCTCCACCTCCGGTTGAAATGTATGATGCATTAAAGTTATATTTTTTTGCAGCAGATGATGTATCTCCACCAAGCACTACTGTTTTAACTATGTTTTCTTTTAGATAATTAAATATTTCTTTTGTACCATTTTGATATGCATCTTCTTCATATTTACCTAGTGTTCCATTTAATACTATAAGGGTATTTATATCAATGTTATTTTTGAATAGTTCTATTGTTTTAGGTCCAACATCTAGGATGTGTTCATCATTAAATATATCATTTAATTCTTTTACTCCATTTTCTGTTACATAGTCTATTGGAATTATTATTTTTCCTGTTTTTAAAAGATTTTTACATTCTGTTATTTTATCAGTTTCTACAAAAGTACTTCCTACTGGATTACCATTTGCAGTTAGGAATGTTGCACACATAGCACCTCCAATTAGGAATTTATCGGTGTTGTCCATTAGATTTTTTATTATGCCTATTTTATCACTAACTTTAGATCCACCTAGTATGAAAGTTTTTTTCTCTTTTTTAATTTTATCTAATTCTTTTAATTCTCTTTCTATTAAGAAACCTACAGCATGTGGTAAATACTTGCTTATTCCATAAGTAGATGCATGATTTCTATGACATGAACCAAAAGCATCTAGAATGAATACATCTCCTAGACTAGCCCAGTATTTAGAAAGTTCTTCATCACAACTGCTTTCTAAGTTATCTGGAATATCCATGTATCTTGTGTTTTCCATTAGTAAGATTTCTCCTGGTTTTAGAGAGTTAATTTGAGATTCTAATGCTTTTCCTTTTAATTCTTCAGCAAAATATATTTTTTTATTTAATATTTTTTCTAATTCTATTTTAACTGGTTTTAAAGTATTTAACATTTTATCTTCTACTTTTTTTACTTTTCCCATGTGAGACATAAGTATTATTTTAGCATTATGTTCAATCAAGTAATTTATTGTTTCAAGGCTTTGTATTATTCTATTGTTATCTAAGACTAAACCATTTTTAACTGGTACATTATAATCTACTCTTACTATTACTTTTTTATTTTCTACTTTGATATTTTTTAGTTTATTCATATATATCACCAATTTTATTATATACATAATTTTTTGTTAATAAAAGAAAAAAGAAAGTTTTTAACACTTTCTTTACTTATTAAAGAACTTTTCTATAGGTATTTCTAGTACATTACTTATTTTATATAAATTATATAAGCTTATTCCCTGACACATCTTACTACTTTCTAATGCACCTATTAAAGGAGTTGTACATCCAATTAAATTTGCTAGTTCTTCTTGAGTTAGGTTTCTCATTATTCTATACTTTTTAATGTTATTACCTATTATCATTTTTAATTTTTCATTTGTCATGATGGCACCTAACTACAACTAGACTCATCTATTTCGTATGGACTATCAGGTGTTCCAAAACCTGATTTCACTTTGACACATGAAGATAAACTTATTACCGGACAAACCCATTCTTTACCTAATACAGTACTTTCTTCTGGATGTCCCGGAGATCTACCATCACTAACAGCAAAATTATATGTATATGCAGTACCACCAGCATATTGACTATACCAACCATAAGGTGACAATAGCCAAAAATCTATTATCCCATCTCTTATCAAATTTCCACTACTATTCAAGTAATACCAAACTTTCATTAAGCTAGTAGAAGCAACTCCGCCCGCAAATGCAATCTCATCTGCTGTCATTAAGGCTATTGAATATTTAAGCTGTCCATTTCCTCCACTTGATGTATCTACACTAAACTTATCAGCTAAAGCCTGTGTACTTTCAAACAATCCACTATTATTATCCGCTCCACATTTATATGATGGTGTTTTGTTGTTAATTAATCTTATATATGCTCCATAATAAACTGAAACTCTTGAAGATGTAGAGTATGTTGAATTTATACTTCTATCATTACAATATATTGCTGTTTTACTAATATATTTATCATAATCATTTAATAAATTGTTTTCATACCATGTGTCAATATATGTTTTTATTGTGCTATCATTTGTATTGTTTCTGTTACCTGAAAGCGTTCCACTTGTTCCATACATATATCCTACATACATTGGGTCGTTTTGAGCACTATTAAATGCTGATGTTCCGATAAAACCTTCTGTTGTATCATGACTTGTACCTGAATATAACATTCTTACACTGTCATCTTCATTTGTTCTTATTATTCTCCAATAGAATCCTCCAAACTTTACCCAGTTATTTGTTGTATTTCCTGAATAATAATATACCTCACTATCATCTTCTGTTTTATTTGTTTTATATATTGTTCCAGTGGTTGATTCTCCATTAGTTATACTAAAATCTGTTCTTTCACTTATTGTTGGATTATCTCTTAATATTGCATCAAATAATGATGGTAAACTTTTAAAATCAATTGTACAATAATCAGGAACTTGAATATTTTCTAAAATTACTTTTGAATTTACACTATCCCATGTTGGAATTGTACCATTCTCACAGGTGATTTTATTAACCATTTTATTATTCTTTAACCATTCATAGCTTTTATCTGTTGGTTCGCCTTCTAATGTATAAGCAAGTAAATTAATATCACTACCTTCTCTTATTCTATATGGATCTGTACTTGTTCCACTTCCACTTACTTTTGTACTACTATTTAAATAAATTATACTTCCTAAATAATTACTTTCACTATTATTTATACTTACTATGTTACTACTGTTATCTAGTACATAGAAAGGTATATATTTATTTAAATATGAATTATTTCCACCTATTTTATCATATTCATATTTACTTAATATTCCTATATTATTAAATATACTTTCATTACATCCATTACTATTACAATTAAATTTATTTGTTTTTTCTATATGTTCTTCTACATCACTTATTGTATTATAAAATGTAGTTAGATCACTCGTTAATGTATTACTTGTTGTATTTGTATTAGTTGTACTAATTATTTTTACTGCTTTATTTCCATCTATATTATAAGTTCCTATTATTCTCCATATATTTTTACTTACATCATCATCTGTTGGATATTGAAAATAATTAGTACTTACCTCTCCATCATATAAACATATATTATTACTTAATGCATCACATACTATTTCTTTTTCTACTACTTTTACTATTTCATTAGTACTACTTATTGTTTCTTTATATGGTCCATTTAATGCATAATATCCATCTTTTAATTCTATTGTATTATATGAATTATAAGTATATCCTCCAAAGGCATTAAATGTTACTTCACTTGAAGAACTATTTGATGTATTATCTATTACTACTTTTACTTTAGCACTATAAACATCAGTGTCATATCCTTTTAATTCTCCACTTGTAGGCCAAATAGTTCTATCTGTATATTCTACAGTTAAAGTATTATTTGATTTATATGCTAGTGTATATTTTGATGTTATTGGATTTACACTTCTTATTATAATTGTATAATAACTTTTAGTATTACCAGGTATTATAACTTTATTATTTTCTATTTCACTAGTACTACCATCTTCAACTATTTCTATACTATACATTAAGTTACTAATCATTAAATCACTTACTTTAAATCCATCAGTGAAATAGATAAATGCTCCATAACTTAATCCTAATACTACTAATGTAAGAAATATTATTACATACATTAGACCTACCTTAGTTTTAATTTTACTAAACAAACTTCTCATACTTGCCTCCACAACAAAAAATATATAGACTTGTGCCTATATATTTAATTTCACGAAAAAACTATGAGAGATAATTAATAAATTACCCCCCCCATAGCAAACAATTGTTGTTACAGTTTGAGTTTTCCAATATTCTCATAGTTTTGTCTTACTCCTTTGTATTTTATGTCTTAATTTTATCAAATTACTTAGTTTGATTCAAGTACTTTGAATTAGTTTTTTATGTTCATCCAATATTCCATAGTTCTTAACATTTGACTAGTATAACCCCATTCATTATCATACCATGCTGATACTTTAATCATTGAATAGTCATTCATATCTAGTACTTTTGTTAAAAGTGAATCAACTACTGCACCTTCTGTGCATCCAATAATATCACTGCTTACTAAAGGTGCATTTACTATTTTAATTGTATTATTTTGATTAGTTTTGAACATTTTATTTACTTCATCTATTGTAGGATTTTTTTCTACCAGAACATTTAAATCTATTAGCGAACCATCACCTACTGGTACGCGATATGCCACTCCATCAAGTTTACCATTTAATTCAGGTATTACTTTACCGATTTGTGATGCTGCGCCTGTTGAAGTTGGTACTATGTTTAAACTAGCAGCTCTTCCTCTTCTACTTTCTATACCCTTTTTATGAGTTATATCAAGTGTTTCTTGATCGTTTGTCATTGCATGAACTGTAGACATAAATCCACTTATTACATGGTAATTATCATTTAATAATTTTAATACTGGTCCTAAACAATTAGTTGTACAAGAAGCAGCACTTATAATTGTATCTTCACTATTCAAAATACTTTCATTTACTCCATAAACTATTGTTTTTGTGTTATCTTTTGAAGGTGCGCTTATGATTACTTTTTTTGCTCCTGCGTTTATATGTGCTTGAGATTTTTCACTAGATGTGAATACCCCAGTACATTCTAAAACAACATCAATATCTAGTTCTTTCCAAGGTAAATTGTTTGGATCGCTTTCTTTAAATATTTTTATTTCTTCATCTTTAACTATAATGCTATCATTATCATATGTTACTTTTTCTTTATTTGTTCTATGAACTGAATCATATTTATATAAATATGCTAGTGTAAGTGGATCAGATAAATCATTAATTGCGACTACTTTTACATTATCTAATTCACTCATTTGTCTTAGTGCACATCTTCCTATTCTTCCAAAACCATTAATTGCTACTCTTATCATTTACTTTTCCTCCTATTCAAAATAACTTCCACCAACAAATTCTCTTAATAGTGCTGTTGTTGGTAAGGCACTTTCTGGTATATCTAAGAAATATTTTAAGAAATTCATTATTCTTATTGCTTCTATATAAAATTCACTTTTGTAGTCTATTCCTTGTAAAATTGGTATTGCATATGTTTTAAGTATTCCTAATTCATATATTAGAGCAGTATTTAAAACGACATCTGCTTCTTTTTGATAAGGAAATATATATTTTTCTTCACTTGCTCTTACAAGTGGCCAATTTTTTAAGGTCGTTTCTCCGTCATATCCTCTTGTTCTATAATCTCTTACTAATCTTCTTATAAGCCTAATGTCCACAGTTGATACATGGTTATGTCTATCTAAATCAAGTGGAGTAAATGGACTTATATATATTTTGTACTTATTTTTTCTAGGTATACTTTTAGTTAATTCTTCATTTAAAGTATGTATCCCTTCAATTATAATTAAGTCTCTATTTTCTATAGATATTTCTTTATTTTTAAATTCTTTTTCTCCAGTAATAAAGTTATATGTTGGTATTTTTACTTTTTCATTATTTAGTAATTTAGTTATTTGTTCATTAAATAAATCAATATCTAATGCTTCTAGTATGTCATATTCGTATTCGCCTTTTTCATTCTTTGGAGTATCTTTTCTATCTTTAAAGTAATCATCTGTAGATATTACAAATGGATTTATTCCTTTGTTTTTTAAGTATAAAGATAGTTTTTTACTTGTTGTTGTTTTACCTGATGAAGAAGGTCCTGCGATTAGTACAAGTTTTATATCATTTATGTTATTTTCTATTTCATTAGCTATTTTATTTAGATCATCATTTTGTTTTATTTCATTTAGTTGAATAAATTCTTTTATTTTTCCTTGAATTACTACATTATTTACATCTGATACATAGTTAACATTTAGTTTATTTGCCCATGATGAGTATGTAGTAAATACATTTAGTACTTTTTCCATATGATTATATTTTGGTATTGAACCTGTTAGAGTATCTGGGTATTCTAGTATTACAGCTTTATCTTTTGTTAAAGTTAGATCAAAATCTTTTAGTATTCCTGTACTTATAGGCATTGGACTAAAGAAATAGTTATAGTAATCTAATAATGAATAAAGAGTTACTACTTCATTAGTCATTTGTTTATAGTTACTTGATTTTTCTTGTTCATTTATTGAATCAAAATATTTTATAGCTTCTTTTCTACTTGTTGTTATTTTTTCTATTTGTAAGTCTTTTTCTACAAGTTCATGCATTTTTGCTTTTATGTCATCTAATACTTTTGTGTTTAGTTCCATATCAATTGTTGTATATATTCCTTTGTCTAAACTATGTTTAAGTCTTACATCAGTGGATGCACCATATAATTCTTTTATAGCAGTTATGTATAAAAACTTTAAACCATTTATGTATATTTTTGAACCTTGTCTATCATTAGTAGTAATTAGTTTTATAGTAGTGTCTTCTTTAAGTTTATAATTTAATTCTACTATTTCATTGTTTATTATACCTGCGATTATGTTTTTAGGAGCATCTATTTTTTTTAATAGTTCTTCTAAAGTACCGCCTTCTTTAAATAATACTTTATCATAACCAGTTACATCAATTATTATGTTGTCTTTCATATAACACCTCTTTATTCTAAGTATATTTTATCATAGAATTTTTATTTATACAATTTAAGTGTATAAAATTTTAATGTGATAGAAAGAATGTACATAAATTAAGTGTACTATTGTTATAATTGATTATTATTTGTAAAAGCATGAAATATTATGTTAATAAATGTTCAATCGTAATAAATTGATAAAATATTAAAAAAATTACTCTGTGTCGTAATAAATTGACAAAAATCAAATATAGTATTATAATGTACATATAAGAAAGGAAGATGGATTATGGTTATTCGTGAAAGATATTTAAAAT
Source organism: uncultured Bacilli bacterium (assembly GCA_934101625.1). Lineage (GTDB taxonomy): Bacteria > Bacillota_I > Bacilli_A > RF39 > UBA660 > CAKOLN01. Next base: position 31,942 of record CAKORV010000009.1, read on the forward strand.
TAATTAGACCATTTTATGATCAAGAATTAATTAAAGTATTAATTGGTATTAGACGTTCTGGAAAATCAGTTATTTTAAGACAAATAATAGATGAGTTAAAAGAAAATGATGTGGATGATAATCACATTATCTATATTAATTTTGAAGATTATGATTATGAAGAATGTACTAATCCTAAAAAATTAAACAATTATGTTAAAGAAAAAATAATTGATGAAAAAAAATATTATATATTCTTTGATGAAGTTCAAAATGTCTTTGAATGGGAAAAAGTTGTTAATTCATTAAGAGCAACTAAAAATACATCTATTTTTATAACTGGTTCTAATAGTGATTTATTATCAAGCGATTTAGCAACTCATATAGCAGGAAGATATGTAAGCTTTAAAATTACTCCATTTACATTTGATGAGGTTTGTAAATTATTAAATATTACGGATAATAGAGATATTGAGGATGCATTTAATGATTATATTAAATGGGGTGGAATGCCACAAAGATTTATGCAAAAAGA
>CAKORV010000010.1 GCA_934101625.1 uncultured Bacilli bacterium
TTAGGTAGACATTCAGAAAATGAATGTTCCATTTTTATTATGTGAAGATTTCTCTTCTGTATACATAATACCATTTTCCATAACAATTTTCAATACAAAAATATGTTTTGTTTTGTAGAGAAACTTTATTATAAAAGTTTTGAATAGAGTATTGTTCATTTTGATATCAATAGTTATATTAACTATTATAATTAAAATAGACATCTATCCAATAGGATAAATGTCAATCTAAAACATTTAGGTAGACATTCAGAAAATGAATGTTCCATTTTTATTATGTGAAGATTTCTCTTCTGTATACATAATACCATTTTATGTGTGGAAATTCAATTTAGAAATTTTATGCATGTAAAATTTTGTAAAGCAAACTAAAAAAATTAAAAATTAATCTTTATGGTATTTACAAAAAATATAATATTTAGTACAATAGTGGTAAGTAGTGGAGCAAAATGGTAGAAAGTGGGGAATTGTTATGCTAATGGGCGAATATCACCATTCCATTGATGATAAAAATAGACTTATTATTCCATCTAAACTTAGAGAAGAATTAGGTAGTGAGTTTGTTGTTACCAGAGGATTAGATAAATGCTTATTTGTTTATCCTATGAAGGAATGGGAAAAAATAGTTAATAATTTAAGTACTTTACCATTTACCAAAAAAGACGCGAGAGATTTTTCAAGATTTTTCTTAAGCGGCGCTACTGTTAGTGTATTCGATAAACAGGGTCGAATCAATATTACCTCACCGCTTGTTAACTACGCCAATTTGACTAAAGAATGTGTTATAATTGGCGTTAATGAGCGATTAGAAATATGGGATATAGATGAATTTAATTCATTTATGAATAAAAATATTGATAATTTTAGTGAGATAGCAGAGAACTTATTTGAAGGGGGATATAATGCATAAAAGTGTATTATTAGAAGAGAGTATTGATGGACTTAATATCAAGCCAGATGGAAAATATGTAGATTGTACTTTAGGATATGCAGGACATTCTAGTGAGATATTAAAGAAATTAGGAACTAAGGGGTTCTTATTCGCCTTTGATCAAGATATGGAAGCAGTTAATTATAGTACTAAAAAATTAGAAAGTATAAGTAATAACTTTAAAATTTTTGATACTAATTTTAAAAATATTAAAAATTGTATTGATACTAAAGTAGATGGAATACTATTTGACTTAGGTGTCAGCAGTCCACAACTTGATGATGCTTCTCGAGGGTTTAGTTTTCATAATGATGCTAGACTAGACATGAGAATGGATAAAAGACAAAAATTGAGTGCATATGAAGTAGTTAATGAATACTCATATGAAAAATTAATAGATATATTGTTTAATTATGGAGAAGAAGCTAATGCTAAAAGTATTGCTAAAGCTATAATAAATAATAGACCTATTGAAACAACTTTAGAACTTGCAGAAATAATAAAAGAAAATGTTCCAATAAGTTATAGAAATAAATCTAATCCATCAAGAAAAACATTTCAAGCAATAAGAATAGAAGTTAATAATGAATTAGGAATATTAGAAAATACTATGTTAGATGCTTTTGACTTATTAAATTCAGGTGGAAGACTAGTAGTAATAACATTCCATAGTTTAGAAGATAGAATAATAAAAAATATATTTAGAAGATTAACTAGTGATGATGAATTAAGTAAAAAGTTACCAGTAGTACCTGATGAAATGAAAGCTAAGGCAAAACTTATTACTAAGAAACCATTAATAGCTAGTAATAAAGAATTAGAAGAGAATAATAGAAGCAGAAGTGCTAAATTAAGAATAATAGAAAAGATATAAAAAGGGTTGATAATATGGCTAAAAAAAGAAAAGCGAGTTTATTAAAAGGAGAAAAGGTACTTTATGTACTAATTGCATTGTTGGTAATTGGTAATATATTTGGTACAAGTTTTTCTATGGCTTTATTATCTAAAACTAATATAGAAGTAGAAAGCATGAAAAAGAAAATATCTAAGCAAGAAAATATAAATCAAAGTTTAGAAATGAAAATAAATGAACTTGCTAGTTTAGACAATGTTCAGGGTGTTGCAACTACATATGGATTGGAGTATAATAATAGTAATATAAGAGTAGTTGGAGAGTAGGTGTAAATATTGAAAAAAACAAGAACTGTAAAAATTAATGGTATTTTTGTATTGGTTGTTGTTTTTTTATTTGCAGTAATAATCTTAAAACTAAGTTATGTTGTATTAAGTCCTAAAGTAGATGGAATAGATTTAAAAGCTTTTGCTAGTAATAGAAATACTGTTAAAGAAACAATAACTGCAGAAAGAGGTACTATATATGATTCATTAGGAAACTCTTTAGCGCTTAATGTTAATTCATATACTGTAATTGCATATCTTTCAGCATCAAGAACAACTGATAAAGATAATCCACAACATGTTATAGATAAAGAAACAACTGCAGAAAAATTAAGTCCATTAATTAATATGACTAAAGAAAGAATACTTGATTTACTTAATACAGAAGATGTATATCAAGTTGAATTAGGTCCTGGTGGAAGAGGAATAACAGAATTATTAAAAGAACAAATAGAAGCTTTAAATTTACCTGGTATAGACTTTATTAAAAGTGTTAAAAGATATTATCCTAACAGAGATTTCTTAAGTTATACTATAGGTTATGCTAAAACTAAAGAAGATGGTTCTATTGAAGGAGAAATGGGACTTGAATTAGAATTTAATGATGAATTAACTGGTACTAATGGTTCTCGTGAATATGAAAGTGATGTTTATGGATATAAAATAGCTAATACTAGTGAAAATGTATTACCTGCTAAGAGTGGTAAAGATATTTATTTAACAATAGATACTAATATACAGATGTTTACTGAACAAGCAATAAATAAATTAGAAAGTGCAGAACACTTAGAATGGGCAACTGTAAGTGTAGTAAATGCTAAAACTGGTGAAATACTAGGTGTTGCATCTAATCCAAGTTTTGATCCTAATACAAAAGAAATAATTAGTTATTATGATCCATTTGTAAGTTATACTTATGAACCAGGTTCAACTATGAAAATATTTTCATTTATGGATGCTATAGAAAAAGGTTTATATGATGAAAAAGAAACTTATAAATCTGGTACTATTCAAGTAGGAGATGCAACTATTAAAGATTGGAATAGATGGGGTTGGGGTGAAATTACTTTTGACCAAGGATTCTATGGTTCATCAAATGTTGCTGCAACTATTTTATCTCAAAGATTAGGTGGACAAGAAATGAAAGATTTCTATACTAAATTAGGTTTTGGTAAAAAAACTAAAATAAATCTACCTAATGAACAAACTGGTAAAGTTAATTTTAAATATGATACGGAAGTTGCTAATGCTTCTTTTGGACAAGGTATGAGTATTACACCGATTCAAATGGTACAAGCTTTAACTTCTATCGCTAATGATGGAACTGTATTAAAACCATATATAGTTAAAAAAGTAGTGAATAGTGAAACTAAAGAAGTATTACTTGAAAATAAAACTACTAAGTTAAATAAAGTAGCAAGTGCTGAAACTGTTAAAAAAGTAAGAGATTTAATGTGGGGAGTAGTTAACTCTGAAGAATCTATAGCAACTGGTAAAGGTTATAAAACTAGTATAGTAACTACTATAGGTAAAACTGGTACTGCTGAAATAGCAAGCGAAAATGGTGGATATTTAACAGGTGACTTAAACTATGTAAGAAGTTTTGCTGGTATGTTTCCATATGAAGATCCTGAAATAATTGTGTATGTCGCAGTAAGTAAAATATCAAATTCTAATTTATTAACTGAAGCTACTAAAACCTTAATTGAAGATGTAAGTACATACTTAGGAATAGTAGAAACTAAAGTAGAAGAAGAATCTAGTTATACATTACCATCTTTAATAAATAAAAATATAACTGATTTAGCATACTTAAATGACTTAAATATAGATATAGTAACTATAGGAAATGGAGATAAAGTAATTAAACAATATCCTTCTAAAGGAAATATATTAAATGCAAATGATAAATTATTCTTACTAACTAATAGTACTGAAAATAAATATACTAATATAGAAGGATGGTCTAAAAATGACTTAAAAGAGTATTCTAAGTTACTTGGTGTTAACTTTACTTTTACAGGTTATGGATATAGTAAAGGTGTTAATTTAAATGGTAGAACTGTTGTTAAGGGTGAAACTATAGAAATAACATTAGAACCAAAATATATTGAGAAAAAAGAAGATAATTCGACAAATTCTGCAGAATAAATATAATATACTTATACTAGGTGATAAAGTATGAGAATATATTATATTTTTTTAATTAAAGATGAAGCTTATAAAATAGTTAAAAATAAGCCAAGTAATTTATATAAAGTTTTAGAAAGTATATATTTATTAAATAATGATGATTTAGTATATGGATTTAAAATGTTTGATAAAATATGTAAAACTATACCTAAGAAAAACTTAAATAAATTAATATGTGATAATAATATAGAAAGTATGACATATAGTAATTTTAATAATACACATATGATAAATGATTTTATGGAAAATGAAACTACTAAATTAATAATAAATAATAGTCATATAAAAATAAAAACTAATAGTCCATATCCTATATTCTTTAAAGATTTACAAAATATACCTAATTTATTTGTATGCGATTTTATTAATTCAGATTATTTCTTTTTAAGAAAGTTAAGAGAAACTAGTAGATAATTAGTTATATTTATTATATAATTAATTAAGAAGGGAGTATTATATGATTTGGGATATATTATATGTAGTAATTGGAATAGTAATTGGTATTGTAATAGGTTTCTTAATTGCTAAGAAAGTATTTACTAAACAATTAAAAGAAAATCCTCCAATTAATGAAGAAATGATTAAAACTTTAATGAAAGGTATGGGAAGAACTCCTAATCAAAAACAAGTTAATCAGTTAATGAAACAAATGAGTAAATTTAATTAATTACAACAATAAAGTTGTTGTAATTTTTTTTATAATAGGGTATACTTTATTTAGAATAATATAGGAAGAAGGATATATATGAGTAAAGAAAATAAACTTATTATTGGAAGCATAGTTGCAGTTGTTATTATGGCAATTGGCTTTACTTATGCTTATTTTATGGCTAATATCGAGGGTGATAGAAAGAATATTACTATTAATATGACAGACTTAAGAATTATATTTAATGGAGGAGATACTATTGAAGGAAGTAATCTTTATTCAGAAGATAATTTTGATGTAGTTAAGACTTTTACAATAGAAAATAAGACTAAGAGTGAATATAAATATAATTTAGTTATAGAAGATTTAGTTAATACCACTGTAACTAGTGGTTCATTAGTTTATAAGATTACTTGTGATGATTCTAATGGATATAATATGACAGATTTTCAAGATTTACCTAAGGCTTTAACTGCAACAGATACAACTTTAGCATATAATATTCCAATAGCAAGTAAAGCATTACAAACATATACAATAGAAATAAAGTATATTAATAAAGTAGATGTTAATCAAAGTGCAGATATGGGAACAACATTAAGTGGTCAGTTATTTATTGAAAAATTTGAATATAGAAACAAAAATTTAACAGCAGTTATGTTAGAAGACAATCCAACAATAAGTGAACGAACATACTTTAGTGTAGCTAATACATCAAACACCACAGGAATATTATACAAAACAAATAAAACAGAAGATGGTAGTGATGTGTACTATTATTCAGGTAATACCACAAATAACTGGGTATACTTTGGCGGATTCTATTGGAGAATAATACGTACAAATGAAGATGGAAGTGTAAGGATGTTATATTCAGGAATGAGTCAAAACACAACAGAAGGATATATAGGAACATCACCGTTTAATAGCACAAGCAATGATTCAATGTATGAAGGATATATGTATGGAACAAATGGAACACTTGCAAATAATAGAACTAATGTAAATAATTCTACAATCAAAACAACAATAGATACATGGTATCAAAAAAACTTATTAACTAATTATGATAAATATATAAGTAAAACTGCAATATATTGTAATGATAGAAGTAATACAGGAAGTACAACATTCAATTATGGTACATACAAAAGACTCCACACTAATAAAGCTCCATCATATAAATGCGGAGCAAATTTAAGTGATGGATTGTTTGAAACAGAACAAGCAGTAGAAGATAAGTTTAGCACAAGTACAGTAGGTGGAGGAAATGGGCAACTTACATATCCAATAGCACTTATGACAGCAGACGAGATTGCTTTCGCTGGTGGAAAAGCTTATACAAGTTTAATTAGTCCATATGCATGGTATTATTTGAATAGTACAAATAGTTCTATAACGGGAGATAACGATTGGTGGGTGATTTCTCCTGATCGTTATGCCTCTACCTCACGTTTGTTTAGTGTAGATGGCGGTAAATATAGCGGTGGTGCATTATCTTCTTCTTTTGCACATAGTTCACTCACAGTTCGCCCTGCAATCTCATTATCTTCATGTGTTAATATATCATATGGTGATGGTACATCTAGTTATCCATACGTTATAGATGAAAGTAGTTGTAGTTAATAAATGCGTGTATGCGCATTTTTAAATTTGGAGGTATGTATGCTTGAATATGAAAATGAATTATATGATAAAGGATATAAATTAATATGTGGTATTGATGAAGTGGGTAGGGGTCCTTTATTAGGTCCAGTAGTAACAAGTGCAGTTATCTTACCTGTTGGTTATTATAATCCTGAAATTAAAGATAGTAAAAAGCTTAGTGAAAAGAAAAGAGAAAAATTATTTGATATTATAACTAAAGATGCTGTTAGTATAGGTATTGGAATAGTTGATGAAAAGAAAATAGATGAAATAAACATATACGAAGCAACTAAGGTTGCTATGAAAATGGCTATAGATAATCTTAGTATTAAACCGGATTATGTACTAATTGATGCTATGAAGTTAGATATAGATATACCTAGTAATTCTATAATTAAGGGAGATGCTAAAAGTGAATCTATAGCGGCTGCTAGTATTATTGCTAAAGTTACAAGAGATAGAATGATAGATGAAATAGACAAAGAGTATCCAATGTATGATTTAAAAAACAATAAAGGATATGGAACAAAAAAACACTTAGAGGCATTAAAAGAATATGGACCATGTAAATATCATAGATATAGTTATAGTCCAGTAAGTGATAGTATAAAAATGAAAAATTAGTGAAAAGTTAAATAATTGTTGAACTTATGTAAAATAGATAGTAGAATAAATGTTAGAAAGGTGAGATATATGAAAGACTTAATGAAGAAAGTAAAAAAAATTACTAAAGAAGAATGGATAAGAATGGGTGGTTGTGTAATAATTGGTATATTAATTATGTTATTATTTTATCCTGATAGAATAGCACAATTAAAGAATAGAGAAGAAGTAGCAATTAAATTAGATAATGATAATATTACTGCTGATACTATGTATAATAAGTTAAAAGAAAAATATGCTATTTATGAGTTATTAGATATTATTGATTCAAAGATTTTATATAGTAAATATGAATTAACTGATGAAGATAATGAAACTTTAAAAGATAAAGCAGATAGTTATATTGAATATTATAAAAATACTTATCAAATGACTGAAGAACAATTTTTAGAAAAGAATAATTTTGATTCTTATGATGATTTTAAAACTTATTTAGAGTTAGATTATTTAAGACAAAAATATTATGATGAATATTTAACTAGTAAGATAAGTGATGATGAAATAAATGATTATTATGATGAAAGTGTTTATGCTCCATTTAATGTAGAACATATTTTAGTTAAAATAAGTGATGATGTAACAGATGATGATGCTAAAGAGAAAGCTACTGAGATATTAGATAAATTAAAAGATGGAGAAGATTGGGATGATTTAAAAGATGAATATGAAGATGATATTACTAGTGAAGCATTCCAAGTAGATTTTGATTCTAATTTAGAAGAAGAATTTAAGACTGCTGCTGAAAAGTTAAGTGATGATAGTTATACTAAGAGTTTAGTTAAAACTAGTTATGGATATCATATTATTTATAGAAAAGATACTTTAGATAAGCCTGAATTAAATGATGTTAAATCTAGAATTTTAACTGTATTAAAGTCTAACTATGTAAGTGAAAATAAAAATGTTTATGAAAAATCATTAATTAATTTAAGAGAAGAATCTGGATTAGATATTAAAGATACTGAACTTAAAAAAGTATATAAAAATTATACTAAAGATTATGAGTAGTCATAATCTTTTTGTATAGTATAATGTTAAATTAAATGTAATATATAAAGAATCTTTGAATAAAATTAAAACTTTTCAATATTCTATTTCCTAAAAACTGTCCAATTCCACTTTTTAGGAAGTTTATTATATGAAATAGTTATATAATTAATACAATAATATAATTGACTTCTTATGAAGTTTATAATATATTGATATCGTATTAAAAAGCGGTGATTCCGACCACAACAGGGAACTAAAAAAGGAAACTAGAGAGCACACTTTAGTTTTGTTTTAAAAATTGATGTTACTTTAATATGAGGTTTGACATTTACAGATGTTGTAGTTTTAAATTATTGGAAGAAAAATGTTTATTATATAATTAATGTATGAATTGAAGGGTATCATTTGTACCTGTCTTGACAAAGTGTACTTTATGTGATACACTTATTATAGTTTTTGGGGGTAGAAATGAATAGTTTAGAAGAAATGGAATTAAAATTAAAACAAAAGAAACAAAGTGAATTTTCAACTAGATTTAATATGGGTATTGCTGCATTATCATTAGCGGGAATAATAACTTTATGTGGTAGTGCTGTACATAAGAACGTTGATCATTTAAATAGTAAATGTCCATTTGCATTCTTATATGGTAATAAAATAGCTGAACATCATGTTACTGAAGTGAAAGAAGAGCACCCAGACTTAATAAAAGTTAGTGATATATATAAAGCACCAGTTGGATATACTTTAGGAAGTGGTATGTGTTATAAATATTTAGATGATGGAACTAAAGTATATGCTTTTCCAGAAATAGTTGGACAAATTACTGAAATAGATAATATGACTGAAGAACAATTTAAAGAACAAATAAGAAAATTATATAAATGAGTAAATATACAAAATTTACTCATTTTATTTGGTTTAGTATTTAACATTTCAAAAATGTGTGGTATACTTAATAATAGAAAAGAATAGAAGGAGGTACAATATGTCCAAAGTTAAGAAATCTAAAGAGAAAAAAAGCATTGTACGTCCGGCTATAAATAAACGATTATTAAGTATAGGTAATGAAATATATAAAACGTTAAAATATGCATCTGTAGGAATTATTAAAACATTAGACTTTATATTTACTAGATTAATTACTTTATTTAGTTATATTATATATGCTTTTATATATGCATTTGAATATATAGGTAAGTTTACATATAAAGTAGGGTATTTTGTATATAATTATTTCTTAAAGATTATTTATACAGAATTGTATGAATTGTTTAGGGCTATATTTAAAGGTTTCTTTAAAACGATTAAATTTATATTCTATGAAATACCAATGTTTATAGTTAATGCATTTAGTGATTTCTTTAGTACAATGGCTAAGAAGAGTAAGGTTACTAATGAAAGATTTATGTATTTTATTAAGCATAGTCCTGATAAGATTAAAGATTATTTTGTAGAGAGATGGAATAATATTTCTATAGTTAAACATTATAGAAATAAGAAAGAAAGAGAATTAGAAGTATTATTAATTGATAAGAATGGTGCTGATGCTGAAAGAAGTGAGAAAAAACAAACATATGAATATTTAGCAAGAAATAGTGATGGTAAACTAATTAAAGGTTATTTTGCAGCTTTGTCTAAGTTAGATGTTCATTCTTATTTGTTAGATGCAGGATTTGAAGTTTATGAGATTAAAACTAATAAATGGATTAATCTTATGCATAATGAAAATAGATATCTTGAAAGACCAATTAAAAATAAAGATTTAGTATTTTGGCTAGCTCAGTTAAGTACATATATTAAAAGTGGTATTCCACTTACAGATGCAGTTAAAATTTTAGCAGAACAAGATAAAAGAAAAAAATATAGAAAAGTATATGATTCAATTATATATGAATTATCTATGGGTGAGTCATTTAGTGAAGCATTAAAAAAACAAGGAAATGTTTTTCCACCATTACTTATTAATATGGTTAAGGCTGCAGAATTAATTGGTGACTTAGAGAGTACTTTAGATGAAATGAGTAGTTATTATGAAGAAAAAGAAGTAACTAAGAAACAAATGATAAGTGCGATTACTTATCCAACTATTATACTTATTTTTGCTTTAGTTGTTATAACATTCTTAATGATTTATGTATTACCACAATTTCAACAAATATATGAGGGATTAGGATCTGAAGTAACAGGATTAACATTAACATTATTAATAATATCAGCATATCTAAAGTTGAATATAGTTAAAATATTAATTATACTAGTAGTAGTACTTATATTACTCAGAATATTATATAAGAAACTTAAAGCATTTAGAACTATAGTGCAATATATAGTAATGCATATACCAGTTATTGGTAAGTTAATAATATATAATGAAATGAATTTATTTGCTAAGACTTTTGCAGTACTAAATAAAAATAATATTTTACTTACTGATAGTATTGATTTATTGAGTAAAATAACTAATAATGAATTTTATAAGATGTTAATGTATGATACAATATCTAACTTATTAAGGGGAGATAAAATTAGTTTATCATTTAAAGATAATTGGTGTGTACCGCCTCTTGCATATTATATGATTACTACTGGTGAAAGTACTGGTGAACTTAGTTCGATGCTAGAAAGAGTAAGTGAGTATTATCAAAGAGAACAACGTGCTTTAGCAAATACTTTAAAAACATTAATAGAACCAATATTAATGGTATTCTTAGCAGTTGTAGTTGGTACAATAATGATAGCAATATTAGTGCCTATGTATAATATAGGATTTGAGGTATTAGGTTAGGGGGATTTATGGAAATATTTATTAGTATTATTATATTTATAATTGGTATTTGTTTAGGTAGTTTTTATGGATGTATGGGATATAGAATACCTAATAAAATAAGTATGGTAAAACCTGATAGTTTTTGTCCTAATTGTAAGAAACCACTAAAGTGGTATATGAATATACCACTTTTTTCTTATATATTTCTAAGAGGAAAATGCTATTATTGTAAGAGTAAAATTGGTATTAAGTATTTTTTGATAGAGTTATTTACTGGTGTTAGTTTTTTAATAAGTTATCTAATGTGTGGTATATCTTTAAATTTCTTTATCTTAATTATTTTAATTAGTATGTTATCTGTAACTATTATAAGTGATTTTGATTATTATTATATTAGTGATAGAGTTCTTGTTATAGGTATTATCCTTATCTATTTATGTCATATTATATATGAAAAAAGTTCTTTTGAATATTTAAAGTATGCTTTAGTAGGACTTATAATGTTTTTTATAATGTTAGTTATTAAAGTTATTGGAGATAAAGTATTTAAGAAAGAAAGTCTAGGTGGTGGAGATATTAAATTAATGGGTGTTGTAGGACTTACTTTTGGTAATCTTGTTAGTTCATTTGTTAGTTTATTTATAAGTTGTATAATGGCTTTACTAAGTATTATAATTATGAAAAGAAAAGATAATATTATTCCATTTGGACCTTTTATATTATTAGGTACAATTATAACTTATATTTGTGTAGTAATCTATGGAATAAATTTGTTATCAGTTTAATACTAATATAATTAAAAGTATACTTTATTTTTTAATTTCAATTATTGATAAGACAATAATATAATGATATAATTTTGTTATGAAAAAGTGGTGAATCAATATGGAAATACTAAATAGAAAAGCAAAATTTAATTATTTTATAATAGATGAAATAGAATGTGGTATAGAACTTAAAGGAACTGAAATTAAAAGTATTAGAAAAGGTTCAGTTAATATGGATGATTCTTATGGTAGAATTAAAAAAGATGAAGTATATTTAACTAATATGTTTATAGCTAAATATAAAGAAGGAAATATATTTAATCATGATGAAAGAAGAGAAAGAAAACTATTATTACATAAACATGAGATTATAAAGTTAGATAAAGAAATAGAACTTAATCATTATACTTTAATACCACTTAAGTTATATTTTAAAAAAGGTAAAGCTAAAATACTTTTAGGATTATGTAAGGGTAAAAAATTATATGATAAAAGAGAAACTATAAAAGAAAGAGATTTAGAAAGAGAAAGTAGATATAAAATTAACTAGAGTCTAGACTCTAGTTTTAAAATGTCTTTGGAATTAGTATACTTAAATATTCAACTATTTCTTCTTTAGTATATTTGGTATTATTTTGTAACCATTCTAATCCTATATTAATAACACCACCTAAATAAAATTTAATTATTACATTAATTGGTACATTAGAATTAATATTATCAGATTTAACTCTATCTATAATATCTTTATTAACTACACTTAAAAATATATCCATCATAATACTATTTCTATTATTAATCATTATTGCATTATAAATTTCCTTATTTTCATCTAAATGATCTAATAATAGTCTTATTAGTTCTATATAATATTCACCAGTATTCAAATTATTATTATTTTTCTTAAGTTCGCTAGTTAATTCATCTTTAACTATATTTATAAAATCTACAAGTAATTCATATTTATCGATATAATGAGCATAAAAAGTTGATCTATTAATCATAGCTTTATTACAAATATCACTAACTTTTATCTCTTCAAAAGTTTTTTCTTTCATTAATTCTATTAATGCTTTATAAATTAAATTCTTAGTTTTAATAACTCTTAAATCTGTTTTCATTTCTTTTCACCTAGATAATATTATACATTTTATTGTACAAAAGTAAAGATAACTATTAAAATGTTGGATAAATACTAATACATATTTATATATTTGTTGGTTATCATACATCTAGTTAATTATGTGTATGTCTTTTTTCTATGTAAAGTAATAAAATGCTTTAGTGGAGGGAGAAATATGAATAAATTTTCAGAAAAGATAATTAAAAATAAAAATTTAATATTAATAGTGTCTTCTATACTTTTGGTATTATCTTTTATTGGTTATAAATTAACTAAAGTAAATTATGATATTTTAGTATATTTACCAGAAGATATAGAAACTATTAAAGGACAAAATATTCTTACTAATGATTTTGATATGGGTTCTTATTCTATAGTATTAGTAAGTGATATGTCTAGTAAAGATATTTTAGAGTTAGAAAATAAAATATCTAATGTAGATGGTGTCAATAAAGTAATGAGTATTTATGATGTATTTGGTAATAATATTCCAGTTGATATATTACCGAGTGAAATAAGAAGTCATATACATGATGATAATACTGATTTATTATTTGTAACTTATGAAGGTGGAACATCTAGTACTGAAACTATTGATGCTGTAAGAGAAATAAGAAGTATTAGTGATAAAACTAAAGTAGGTGGTATGAGTTCAATGGTTCTAGATACCATGAATTTATCAGATAAGGAAATAACTATTTATGTATTAATCGCAGTTATTCTTTGTTTATTGGTACTTGAATTAACATTAGATTCATACTTAGTACCAGTATTACTACTATTAAATATTGGAGTATCAATTATATTTAATTTAGGTACTAATTTAATGTTTGGAGAAATAAGTTATATTACAGAGTCTCTCGTGGCTGTTCTTCAACTAGGTGTCACAACTGACTATTCAATATTCTTATATCATTCATATGAAAAGAAAAAGAATAAAATGAGTAAAGAAGAAGCAATGAAAGAGGCTATTAAAGAAACATTTACTTCTGTTATAGGAAGTTCATTAACTACTATCGCAGGTTTCTTAGTATTAATTAGTATGAAACTTACTTTAGGTAAAGATTTAGGACTTGTAATGGCAAAAGGTGTCTTACTTGGTGTAGTAACAGTGTTAACAGTATTTCCTAGTTTACTTCTTGTATTTGATAAATATATAGAAAAGACTAAACATAAAAGTATTAATTTAAAATTTAGTAAATTAAATAACTTGGTAGTAAAAAATCATGTAGTAATATTTATTATGTTTTTACTAATATTTGTACCTGCATATCTAGCTAATAAAAATGTAAGTGTTTACTATAAGATGGATGAATCTTTACCAAAGACATTAGAAAGTATAAGTTCTAATACGGAATTAAAAGATAAGTTTAATATAGTAAGTCCAGAGATAATATTATTAAGTAATGATATGACTACTGATAGTGTTAATTCTATGACTAAAGAATTAAAGAGTGTTGAAGGAATTGACTTTGTACTTTCAATGGAAGAATTAAAAAGTCTTGGTGTAAGTGAAGATATGATACCTAGTGAATTAATGTCTACACTTAAAAACGATAAATATGAATTAATGCTTGTAAATTCAATCTATGAAGTAGCAAGTGATGAATTAAATAATCAAATTGATAAAGTTAATGAAATAGTTAAAAGATATGATGAGAATTCAATAGTCGCAGGTGAAGGACCTTTAATGAAAGACTTAGTAGAAATATCTAATACTGATTTTAATAATGTAAATGGTATATCTATTATTTGTATCTTAATTATAATAGCTGTAGTTCTTAAAAGTTTAAGTTTACCAATTTTATTAATAACTGCGATTGAAACTGCAATATTTATAAATATGGGTATATCTTATTTTGGAAATGTAACTTTACCTTTCGTGGCACCTATAGTTTTAGGTACCATCCAGTTGGGGGCTACTATAGACTATGCAATATTATTAACAACATCATATTTGAATAATAGATGTGAAGGACTTAATAAAAACGAGGCTATGGTAAAAACACTTAATTATAATGCAGCATCTATATTTATAAGTGGATTATGTTTCTTTGCTGCGACATTTGGAGTAGGCTTATATAGTAAAATAGATATGGTTGGTTCATTATGTACTTTAATAAGTCGTGGAGCTATTATAAGTATGGCTATAACTATATTAGTACTTCCAAGTATATTACTTATATTTGATAAGTTAATTATGAAAACTACTAAAAAGAAGGGTGATAAAATGAAAAATAAAAAATTAAAATTAGCAATTGGGTTAGTTACATTATTAATAGTTAATCCAATTAATACATATGCTTTAACTAAAAATGAAATTGTATATGCTAAAGTTAGTTATGATGGTAAAGTAAGTAGTATAAATGTAAATGAACATATTATAAATAATGAAAAACTTACTTTAATAAATGATTATTCAGAATTAGATGATATATTTAATTTAAATGGTAATGAAAAGTATTCTAAAGATGGTAATTTCTTAACATGGAATACTACTGGTAATGATATATTTTATCAAGGTAAATTAAAAAATAGTTTACCAATAGAAATAAATATAACTTATTTATTAGATGGAGAAAGCATTGATTTAAAAGATTTATTAGGTAAAAGTGGTAATGTTACTATAAGAATAAAATATACTAATAATGATTCTCATTTAGTTAATGTAAATGGTAAATATGAAAATTTATATACTCCATTTGTAGTTACTATGGGTACAATAATAAATAATGAAAATAATTCTAATATAACTGTTAGTAATGGTAAAGTATTATCTAGTGGTACTAAAAGTGTAGTAATGGGTGTAAGTATGCCAGGACTTTATGAAAGTCTAAATATGAGTGATTTAAAGAATCTAAATACAATTCTAATTAATTATGATACAACTAACTTTGAATTAAGTACTATGTATAGTGTTGTAAGTTCTAATTTAATAAGTAGTGATACTAATATATTTAATAAGTTAAATAGTTTAACAAGTAAAGTAGATAAATTAGAAAGTAACATGAATACAATAGATGAAAGTGCATCTATGATTAAAGATGGATCTAATAAAATTAAAAGTGGTTTAAAAAGTTCTATAGATGAATTAAGTAATAATAATAGTAGTGCTTTAAGTGATAGTCAAAAAGAAATGATTAAAGCTAATGTACTTAATACTGTTAATAGTCAGTTTACTGATGAAAAGAAATTAGAAATAAGTGATACTGCAGAAAAGTTAATTGAAGAAGAACTTAAGAAAGGTAATCCTGAAATTAATGAATTAGTTGCTAATGAAATTCAAAATTCTTTTACTGAGTTTTTAACAAATGCTAATTTGATGAATGATTATACTGTATGTATGACTGCTAAAAAGATGGGTAAAGATGAAAATACTATGACTATAGATGAATTAACAAGTTGTGGTAAAATAAATAATGCTAATGTAAGTTTAGTATTAGACACTTTAACTAAATCAAATAGTAGTACTGCGAGTAAAGTAAGTGAAAAGGTAGCTATTAAAACTGCAAGAGAAGTATCTGTTGTTTCTACAATGAATGCAAGTACAGAAACAGCAAGTATGGTAACGGATAGTATATTAGATACTTTACCGGATACTATAAAAAATGAAGCAATAAAAGAATTTACTCAATCATTAAATGTACTTTATACAAATATAGATACTTTAGATAATGGAATTAATGAATTATCAAGTGGTATTACTAAATATAATAATGAAGGTATTAAAGTAATAGGAAATTTAGTAAATAATCAAGTTAATCCTATGGTTACTAGATTAAATAAATTAATAGAATTAGGAGAAAACTACAATACAGTAAGTAGTGAAAATTTAAGTAAAGATAGTGAAACTAAGTTTATTTTAGTAGTGGATGGAGAAAAAAAGGAAACTAAGGAAACTAAAGTAAAGAAAGAAGAATCTAAAAAAAGTTTCTGGGAATTAGTAAAAGGTTTATTTAAATAATTGAAAATATGTAATATTTATGGTATTATGTATTTAGCAAGACAACTTGCATAAAATAAAAAAGGAAGCATTTAGTTTAACTGAATGCCTACCTATGTTTGGATAGACATTTAAGTCCATAAATTAATTTATGAGCTTAAGTGTCATTTTTTTAGTAAAATTATAATAATAATTTGTTCTAAAATGATTATTATAAATTTAAAAATCTTTAAAATAAAAGTTTTTATTTTCATAATATCAAGCCTCCTTTCTTCAAAAGAATGAGGCAGACACTCAGTACTAAATACTTCAATTAATACTATATCATATAATTATAAATAATACAAGTGTTTGTGTAAAATTGAATTTTGTAATATTTACATATAATTGTTTTTATGGTAATATGTTTTTAGCAAGGTATCTTGCTAAATAAGAAGTATTTAGTTTGTTGGTTGGCATAAAATTATTATAATAATAATTTGTTCTAAAATGATAACTAAAAATAAAATGAGAGATATGTATTTTAAAAGCTTTAAAATAAAAGTTTTTATTTTCATAATATCGAACCTTCTTTCTTTAAGAAGAATGAGATAAATACCCAGTACTAAATACTTCAATTAATAATAAAGGACTTTAATAAAATTCATGTCTTTATAACCATTGATAATATTTAATATTTTTTGCATTATCTTCATTGTTAAAGGTAATGTTTTTTTGTTTTAATAAATTTATTTTTTCTTCTATTGTTTTAAATTATTTCATAAATAAAAAGTCTCCGGTCCACACAGGATACCGAAGATCACTTACAAATAATATTATACATTATTAGTATTGAAAGTCAATCTCTTGTGTGTGCTACTTTAATATAAAATTTATAATAAACTTAAAAACTTCAAAATATGTAAAAACTAGATTTTTTCTTTTTAATGATGTATAATATTTGCTACTAATTCTTATTATAGTGAATTAGTATACATAATTAAAAAATCAGTAAGTAAAATTAGAATTAAATAATAACTATGAATATGTTATAATTAATTTAGATAATAAAAGAAAAGAGGTATAATTATGTCAAAAGAAAAAGATCCTTTTATAACAGATAAACCATTAATAGACTATAGTATAGAATATAACTATGATAAATTACCTAAATATTTAATAGAATTAATACATGAATTAGAAGAGTTGGATAAAAAAGGTGATTGGTTTAACTATGATATTAAATTTTCTATATTAGAAATTGAAGCTAAATCTTACTATCGTGATGGAGTTATAACGGAATATGATTTTAAAACTATATTAAGTAAATATGGGTGGTTATATGATTAAAATAGAAAACTTTGATTTAACGGCTCCGAGTGGAATAAGCTATGGAGGTCATAGTGGTAGTAAAAAGGGAATAATTATTAATGGTGAAAGATGGTTTTTAAAGTACCCTAAATCAACAAAAAGTATGGATGTAAAAGGACTATCTTACACGACAACTCCAATATCAGAATATCTTGGTTCGCATATCTATGAATTAATCGGCTTAGAAACTCATGAAACTAAGCTGGGGATTGCTAATGAAAAGGTAGTAGTCGCATGTAAAGATTTCCTAAATAACAATGAAAGTATAATTGATTATACTATGATAAAAAATGAATATGATGAAAATATAGAGAAAGCAATGGAAAAATTAACATCAACTACAAAACTAAATTCAAATCATAATTTAGAAGAAGTTATTCTTATTATGAATGAAAATCCATATTTTAAAAAAATCCCTTTACTTAAAGAAAGATTTTGGGATATGTTTGTTATAGATGCATTTATAAATAATAATGATAGAAATGAAGGAAATTGGGGATTGGTTTTAAATAAAGAAAATAATATGTTAAAAGTATCTCCAGTATATGATAATCGTTCATCATTTTATAATAAATCTAGTGATGAAAAATTAATTAATATTTCACAAGATCCATTTAAATTTAAGCAATCAGTTTATGATAGTTCAATATCTGTATATAAATTAAATGGAAAATCAATAAATCCAGTAAAATATATTGAGAGTATGATAAATGAAGAATGTAATAAATCAGTGTTGAGAATAGTACCTAAAATTAACATTGATAAAATAAAAGAATTATTTAATGAAATACCAGAAGAATATAATAATTTAAAAGTATTTAGTAAAGCACAAAGAGAATACTATTTAGATTCATTAATATATAAATATGATAATGTATTATTACCAGTATATAATGAATTATTAAATAAACAACATTAAATTGAAATTTGACCGAATGAAAATTAGAAATTTGACCGAATGAAAAATCTACAAATCATCGAATTTGCTAAAAATATATATTTTAACTTATGCATTTTAGAGAAAACCATATAGTGTTTTCTCTTATTTTATGGTATACTCATCTAGGTGATTACATGCAAGATAAAATTAGAAATTTCTCTATAATAGCGCATATAGATCATGGAAAAAGTACTTTAGCTGATAGAATACTTGATGTATGTGGTAATGTTACAGAAAGAGAAAAGAAAGAACAATTATTAGATAATATGGATATAGAAAGAGAAAGAGGTATTACTATTAAATTAAATGCAGTAGAACTTAAATATAAAGGTTATACATTACATTTAATAGATACACCAGGACATGTAGATTTTTCCTATGAAGTTAGTAGAAGTCTAGCAGCTTGTGAAGGAGCAATATTAGTAGTAGATGCTACTCAAGGAATAGAAGCACAAACTTTAGCTAATCTATATCTAGCTTTAGAGAATGACTTAACAATAATACCTGTTATAAATAAAATAGATTTACCTAATGCAGATCCTGAAAGAGTAAAGAAAGAATTAATAGATACAATAGGATTTGATTATGATGAAATATTATGTGTAAGTGGTAAAACTGGGGAAGGTGTACCTGAATTAATGGATGCAGTAATAGAAAGAATACCTGCACCTGTTAGTAAAGAAAAATCTTTAAGAGCATTAATATTTGATAGTTATTTTGATTCATATAAAGGAATAGTAGCGCTTGTTAGAATAGTAGATGGTAAAATTAAAATAAAAGATAAAATTAAAATGATATCTACTGGAGCTGTGTATGAAGTAATAAGTTTAGGTAAAACTACTCCTAAAGATAGTCCAAGAGAAGAATTAGATGCTGGAGAAGTAGGATATATAACTGCTAGTATTAAAAGTATAGAAGATGTAAGAGTAGGAGATACTATAGTATTAGAAGGTTCTGATTTAGAAGCATTACCTGGGTATAAACCAATGAAACCTATGGTATACTGTGGACTATATCCAATTGATTCAAGTAAATATGTTAACTTAAAAGAAGCTTTAATGAAACTAAAATTAAATGATGCAGCATTAATGTTTGAACCAGAAAAAAGTGATGCATTAGGATTTGGATTTAGGTGTGGATTTTTAGGATTATTACATATGGAAATAATAGAAGAAAGAATAGAAAGAGAATTCAATATAGAATTAATAGCAACAAGCCCTAGTGTTATATATGAAGTAAATCTTAATAGTGGAGAAACTATATATATAGATAGTCCTAGTAAAATGCCTGATTTATCTAAAGTAAATAATATAAAAGAACCTTATGTTAAAACTAATATATTTGTACCTAATGAATATGTAGGACCTGTTATGGAATTATGTCAAGATAAAAGAGGAATATATGTTAATGTAAATTATATTGATCCTAAAAGAGTAGATGTAATATATGAATTACCTTTGAGTGAAATAGTATATGATTTCTTTGATAAATTAAAATCTTTTACTAAAGGATATGCTTCATTTGATTATGAATTTATTGGTAATAAAGAAAGTAAATTAGTTAAATTAGATATACTACTAAATGGAGAAATAGTAGATGCATTAAGTATAATAGTACATAAAGATGATGCTTATAGAAGAGGTAAAGTAATAGTAGAAAATTTAAAGAAGATTATTCCTAGACAGATGTTTACAGTTCCTATACAAGCTAGTATTGGTTCTAGAGTAATCGCAAGAGAGACTTTATCAGCTATGAAAAAGAATGTACTTGCTAAGTGTTATGGGGGAGATGTATCTAGAAAAAGAAAACTATTAGAAAAACAAAAAGAAGGTAAGAAAAGAATGAAACAAGTTGGTAGTGTAGAAGTACCACAAGAAGCATTTTTATCTGTTCTAAGTGTTGACAAGAAAGAATAAAATTTGTAAAATTAATTTAGATAGTAGGTGACTATATGAAATTAGAGAAAAAATATCTATTGGGGATTATTGGTTTAATAGTTATACTTTTGACTGGAGTAAGTTATGCTTATTTTAAAGCAAGAATTAATGGAGATCCTAAGTCAATTGTTATTAAGAGTAAGGGTGTTTATCTTGAATATAAAGGAGATACAACTTTATCAAGTGGTGAGATAGGACCTGGATGGAGTGTTACTAAAACTTTTACTGTAGAAAATCAAGGAAGTAATACAGAAAAATATGATATTTATATTGAAGATTTAGTTAATACTTTTGTTACGACTGGTAGTTTACAATATAAAATAACATCTAGTACAGGTTATAATATGACTGAATTTAAAGATATTCCTAAGAGTGAAACTGCTACAGATACAGTATTAGCTTATAGTGTTTCTATAGATGCTGGAGTTACTCAAAGTTATACAATTACATTAAAATATAATGATACAGATGATGAACAATCAGGTGATATGGGTAAGAAGTTTAGTGGGACTTTAGGAATACAACTGCCAACAAAAAAAGTACGTACAGAGCCTACATCAATTTTGACTGCAATTTTGGATGATAATCCAACAATAAGTGAAAGAACTGATTTTAGTGTAACAAATACAGAAAATACTACTGGAACGTTATATAAAACAAATAAAACAGAAGATGATAGTTATGTGTACTATTATTCAGGAAATACCACAAATAACTGGGTAAAGTTTGGTACATATCAGGTTGATACGATTCGTTATAGAGGGACATATTCATCGAATACAGATATTTACAAAGAATACGATTCATTGACAGAATGTCAAAATGGAAATTACTATAATGAAAATTGTTCAACTTTTACGTATAGTAATGCAGGAGATGATATGTATTGGAGAATAATAAGAACAAATGAAGATGGAAGCATAAGATTGCTATATGCTGGTACGAGTCCAGATACAACAGAGGGATATATATTAAGATCTGCATACAACGGTCTCCAAATAGCTGGTACAGGCAAAGGCTCGGAAGATACTGGATATATGTATGGTGGCACTACCAGTCTGGCTGACAATAGAACTAATACAAATAATAGTATAATAAAGGCGGCAATTGATAATTGGTATAAGAATAATTTACTAAATTCATATGATAAATACATAAGTAAATCTGCTATATATTGTAATGATAGAAGTATTTCATCAGGTTCTTGGACAAATACAGAATCAACAACAAATCCGGACGATCCAGCATTTTATAATGCAGCATATGCAAGGCTAAGTGCTAATAAATCGCCATCATATAAATGCGGAGCAAATGAAAGTAATGGCCTTATTGAAAACAGCCAATCTATAGAAGATAAATTTAGTGCAAGTACTAGTGGTGGAGGAAATGGGCAACTTAAATATCCAATAGCACTTATGACCGCGGATGAACTATCTTTTGCAGGAAATGTGTATGGTTTGGGAATGTTAAGTCCATATGCATGGTTTTATACTAATAGCAAAGGTGCTTCAATTGTTGGAAAAGAGAAATGGTATACTATGACTCCTAATGATGTTCTAAATAAATTATATGCAATGATTTATACCCAATTTTCTTATTCAACACCATTTGGTGTAGAAAAATTTTCTGAACTTTTACCAAATTCATCTTACGGCCAAGATTCGGTTGTTCGCCCTGTAATCTCATTATCATCATGTGTAATAGTAACAGGTATTGGAACACCAGAAGATCCTTATGTAGTTGACTATGATGATAGTTGTAAATAGTAAATAAAATTAGAAAATATTGTTATTTTCTAGTTTTTTTTTGTAGAATTTTGTATAATGTTTTTGGAGTGATGTGAATGATACCAATAGAAAAGTTAAAAGATTATGCTAATAAGTTAGAATTTGATATGAAGGATGAAGAGTATTTAACTTTACAAAGTGAATTTGAAGTATTACTTAAACAGATGGATTTGATAGGTAATATTGAAGGACTTAGTGAAGTTGAACCTATGAATTTTCCTTTTCCTTTAGATAGTTCTTATTTAAGAGAAGATGAAGTAGATATGGAAATATCTAGAAGTAATGCTTTAATGAATGCTAAAGATGTATTAGATGATTGTGTTAAAGTACCTAAGGTGGTGGAATAATGAGTATAGAAGAAAGTATTAAGTTAGCTAAGGAAAGTCAAGATAAAGTAAATGCTTTTGTTACTATTTTTGATGATGCTAAAAGTGAAAATATAGATGGTGTTTTAGGTGGAGTACCTTATTCATTAAAAGATAATTTTAGTACTAAAGGTATTCTTACTACTGCTGGTAGCAACATACTTAGTAATTATGTTCCTCCATATGATTCTACTGTTTATAGAAAGCTTAAAGAAAGTGGAGCAGTATTAATAGGTAAAAATACAATGGATGAACTTGCGATGGGTGGTACAGGTTTAACTGGACACACTGGTATTACTAGAAATCCTTGGGATACATCTAGAATCGCAGGAGGTTCATCTTGTGGCAGTGCTGTTGCTGTAAGTCTTGGAATAGTACCTTTTAGTATAGGTAGTGATACAGGAGATTCAGTTAGAAAACCAGCATCATACACGGGTACAGTAGGTTTTAAACCAACATATGGAAGAATTAGTAGATTTGGATTATTTCCTTTTGCTTCTAGTTTAGACCATGTAGGAATATTTGCTAGAAATGTAAAAGATGTAACAAAAGTAACTGATGTATTAAAAGGATTTGATAAATATGATATGACTACATTACCTGATGAAAATATTAATTATGTAGATAATCTAGATAATAGTATTTCTGGTAAAAAGTTATTCTATATAAAAGAAATAGTTGATACTAAGAGTGAAGTAATAGATGAGTTTTATAAATTAATAGATAAATTAAGAAATAGTGGTGTAATAGTAGAAGAAGTAAGTTTTGATAAAAAGTTACTTGAATGTTTATTTCCTACATACTTTATATTATCTTGTGCTGAAGCTACTAGTAATAATAGTAATTTAACTGGTATAATATTTGGTAATAAAGTAAGTGGTAAAACTAGTGAAGAAATTATGTTTAATACAAGATCTAATGGATTTAGTGAAATGATTAAAAGAAGATTTGTTATAGGTAGTTATATTCTTCAAAAAGAAAATCAAGAGAAATTATTTATAAATGCTAAAAGAGTTAGAAACTTAATAGTTACTAAGATGAATGAATTATTTAAAAGCTATGATGGATTAATATTACCTGCATCAGGTGTAGTCGCACCTAAGATAGATGAAATAGATGCTTCTGATAAATTGAGTGATGAATATCTATTATTAGAAAATCATTTAGTTATAGGTAATTTTGGAGGATATCCTAGTATAACTATTCCTATGTGTTTAATTAATAATCTTCCTGTAGGAGTTAATATTACATGTATGAGTAAAAACGATTCTTTATGTTTAAATATAGCTAAACAAGTAGAAGACTTAACTGGACTTAAAGACTTAAAAAGCGAGGTGAGATAGATGTTTATACCAGTAATTGGACTTGAAATACATTGTGAGTTAAATACTAAAACTAAAATGTTTAGTCCTAGTAGAAATGAATATTCAACTCTACCTAATACAAATATTAGTGTAATTGATTTATCTTTTCCTGGAATACTTCCTTTACCTAATAAAGAAGGTGTTAAAAAGACTATTAAACTTGCTCTTGCTTTAAATTGTAAAACTCCAGATGAAGTATTATTTGATAGAAAAAATTATTATTATGCAGATTTACCTAAAGGATATCAAATAACTCAGATGACTAAACCATTTGGTAAAGACGGATATTTATTATATGATTTAGATGGAAAAGAATTAAAAGCAGATATTCATCAAATACATTTAGAAGAAGATTCAGCAAGCTTAGATCATTTTAGTGATTATTCTTTAATTGATTATAATCGTGCTGGTAAGTGCTTAGTAGAAATTGTTACAGAACCAGTATTTCATAATGAAAGAGAAGTAATTGCATTTTTAGAAAGTCTTAGAAATGTAATTAAATATACAGATGTATCTAATGCTAGTAGTGATAAAGGAGAACTAAGAGTTGATGTAAATATTAGTTTAATGAAAGAAACTGATACTGTTTTAGGTACAAGAGCCGAAATTAAAAATATTAATTCATTTAATTCAGTTAAGGAAACTATACTTTATGAAATTAAAAGACAAACTGAAGTGTTAGAAAGTGGAGAAAAGGTTAAACAAGAAACTCGTAGATGGGATGATACTAATAAAGTTACTGTATCAATGAGAGAAAAAGTAGAAGCCGTAGATTATAAGTATTATGTAGAACCTAATATACCTAGTGTTAAACTAAGTGATGAATTTATTAATGAGATTAAATCTACTATACCAGAATTACCTTATGATAGAGAAAAGAAATATATTGGATTAGGTGTAGTTAGTAAAGATGCTAAAACACTTAGTAAGAATAAAGATATAAGTGATTTTTATGAAGAAGTGTTAAAAATGGGTACTAATCCAAAAGAAGCATCTAATTGGATGACTACAAGATTACTTGGTTATTTAAATCAAAATAATTTGGAACTTAAAGATGTATATATGACACCAGTAATGTTACACGATTTAATTGATTTAATTAATTCTGGTAAAATAAGTACTCAACAAGGTAAAGAAGTATTTACTTATGTATTAGAAGAAAAGAAAACACCTTTAGAAATAGTAAAAGAAAAAGGTATGGAACAAATAAGTAATATAGATGATATAAGATTAATTGTTAATGAAGTAATAGATGAAAATCCTAATCAATTAGCAACTTATAAAAGTGGTAAAACTAATATACTTGGTTTCTTTGTAGGACAAATACTTAAAAAGAGTGGTGGTAAAGCAAATCCAAGTATAGTTAATCAAGTTTTAAATGAAGAAATTAATAAGAGATAGATAATATTATAAATATAAGAACCTGAGTAAAATTTTACTTTAGGTTTTTTAATAAAATGATAGAAATAGTTGTTGAAAAATTAGGTAAGTTATATTAATTATACTGCTTTTTGAAGTCCATTCGGTCAAATTTCGAATTTTCATTCGGTCAGATTTTCATTTTTTACCGAGTTCATTTTTAAACCAAACTCATCAAAATGATAATGTCGTTGAAGAAAAATGACCAAAAAGGTAAAAATCTTCAATGAAAATATTGAAAAAAATATTTAAATATGGTAATATTACTTTGTAAAGGAGAAATGTGTTATGAAGAAAATTAATAGAGATACATATTTAGAAAAACTTATCAATAGAAGAGAAAATGGTGCAATTAAGGTGTTGACAGGAATTAGAAGATGTGGCAAATCATATTTATTAGATCCAATATTTAAAGACTACTTGATTTCTACTGGAGTTAAAGAAGATCATATCATTAAATTAGAATTGGATAAAGAAATTAATAAAAAATATCATGACTCTAAAGTTCTTGATGAATATCTTAGATCATTAATTAAAGACAAGAAAATGTATTATATTTTATTAGATGAAGTACAACTTGCAGATGGTTTTGAATATGTTTTAAATGGTCTTTTGTATGAAAAAAATATAGATATTTATGTAACTGGTAGTAATTCTAAATTTCTTTCAAGTGATATTATTACTGAATTTAGGGGTAGAGGTGATGAGGTTAAGGTATTTCCTTTATCATTTTCTGAATATGTAAGTAATTTTAAAGGTGATAAATATGAAGCATGGAATGAATATGTTTTATATGGTGGATTACCAATGATATTATCTAAAAAAAGTGATGAAGAAAAATCTAATTATTTGAAGACTTTATTTGAACAAACATATATAAAAGATATAATTGAAAGAAATAATATTCAAAGAAGTGATATTTTAGATTCAATCATAAACATGTTAGCTTCATCTGTTGGCTCTTTAACAAATCCACAAAAGATATTTGACACATTTAAAAGTAACAAAGAAAAAGAAATATCTTTAAATACAGTTAATTTTTATCTTAAATGTATAGAAGATTCATTTATAGTTAACAAAGTAGAAAGATATGATGTTAAAGGGAAAAAGTATATATCTACGCCTAGTAAATATTATTTTTCAGATATAGGATTAAGAAATGCTAGACTTAACTTTAGACAACAAGAAGAAAATCATTTGATGGAAAATATTATATATAATGAATTAGTTGTAAGAGGTTACAATGTTGATGTTGGAGTTGTAGAAATTAGAGATGAACAAAGTAGAAAGAAACAAGTTGAAGTTGATTTTGTGTGTAACTTAGGTAATAAAAAATATTATGTTCAGTCTGCATTAAATTTAGAAACAAGAGAAAAAACTTTACAAGAAGAAAGACCTTTATTAAATATACCTGATAATTTTAAAAAAATTATAGTTGTTAAAGATAATATGAAAAGTTGGTATACTGAAGAAGGCATATTAATTATAGGTATTCAAGAATTTCTATTAAATAAAAACAGTTTAGATTTATAGAGGACAATTAAAGATAATTGCTCTCTTTTCTGAGTAGTTATCTTGATATGTAGTTTCCTTTTTGTTATAATATTTCTGAAAGAAGGAGTATATATGAAAATATTAAGTGTAAATGCAGGTAGTAGTAGTTTAAAGTTTCAACTATATGAAATGCCTGAAGAAACTGCTTTGATAAGCGGTGTATTTGAAAGAATAGGAATAGATGGTAGTTTTTATACTATTAAATTCAATGGAGAAAAGATTAAGAAAGAAGTAGAATTACCTACTCACAAAGTAGCTTTTGAATTGTTAATTAAAGAGTTAATTGATTTAGGATTAGTTAAAAATCTTGATGAAATTAAAGGTGTAGGACATAGAATAGTTCAAGGAGGAAGTTATTTTGATAGAACAGTTGTAGTAGATGAAGATGTTGTATCAAAAATAGATGAATTAAGTGCCTTAGCGCCTTTACATAATCCGGCAGCTATAGTTGGTATCAGAGCTAGTCAAGAAGTTATGCCTAATGCTGTTCAAACAGTAGTATTTGATACTGCATTCCATCAAACAATGGCAGAAGAAACATATATGTATGCCTTACCATATGAATGGGCTAGTGATTATAAAATAAGAAGATATGGAGCTCATGGAACAAGTCATAAATATGTAAGTGCTAGAATGAATGAAATTTTAGGAAGAAATAATACTAAATTAATTACATGTCATATAGGAAATGGTGCTTCTATAAGTGCTGTTAAAGATGGCAAATGTGTTAATACAAGTATGGGATTAACTCCAAATGCTGGACTTATAATGGGAAGTAGATGTGGAGATATAGATGCTACTATAGTACCTTATATGATGGATAAATTAAAAATTAATTCTAAAGAAATGGATACAATTCTTAATAAAGAAAGTGGATTACTTGGTATAAGTGGAGTAAGTAGTGACTCTAGAGATATAGAAGAAGGAATTAGTAAAGGTAATCATAGATGTGAACTTGCACAAAAGATGTATGTAAGAAGAATTATAGATTACATTGCAAAATACTATGTAGAACTAGGTGGGTGTGATGCAATTATATTTACTGCTGGTGTAGGAGAAAACTCTATATCAACTAGACGTGAAGTATTAGATGGACTAAGTGTATTAGGTGT